>NZ_QYZY01000378.1:0-8463 GCF_003838035.1 Desulfonatronospira sp. MSAO_Bac3
ATTTGATCCAGGGTGTATTTGAGCTTCACATCCCCATTTGCCTGGTTCAGCCACTCCTCTTTCCGGGCATTAATGGCCAGGCCGGAGCAGGCCAGGTTGAGCTCTGGCAGTGGCCGGTATCCGCCTGCACCGGGATAAGTCCAGGCAGCCAGGGCCAGGGAGAAGGCTGCCAGCTGGACGCAGCGCTGATCGATTTCCAGGCCGTGGATGTTTTCGGCAAGCACCTTGTCCACGGCTTCCCGGGCTGAAAGGCCCTCCAGTTCCATGCGCATGGGCACAAGCATAAGAAACTGGGCTATTAGGAAGTGACCGGACCCACAGCATGGATCCAGGGTTTTGAATCCTTTGAGGGTATCCGGCCAGTTATCAAAAGTGCCTCCTGCCGGAGTCCAGGAGCTCTCGTCATCTTTTACAAAACGCAGATAGGAAAGAGTAAATCCCGGGCGGCTGAAAAAGACCCGCAGCTCATCCTCGCTTTGAGCATTCTGGAGCATGTTACGAGCTTCCACTGCTGGCTGGTCACTGCCCTCTGAGCACATTTTAACCCACCAGGCCCCCAAGGAGTTATCCAGGAGAAAGGCGACCATGTACGGTTCAGTAAAAAGCTGGGTGACAGCCGGAAGCTCTTTGGCACCTATTTTGACCTCTGAGGCATTGACCTCCTCTTTCTTGCGGGACTGCCAGAACTGATAAACCCAACCCAGGGAATCAGAAGCTGTAAAAACCTCCCGGGGCAAGTCCTCCACCAGGCGCTCCAGCCTTTGCTGGTTTTCCGGGGGCAGGGTCAATTCGAATACCGGAGAGTCGGGACGAAATATCTGAGGCAGCATGCGGGCGGCATAGCGGGAAGCCAGCTCCCAGCCGTTGGTGGCACCTTCGTCCGCAGCCAGGTCCTGGCACTCTTCAAGGGTGATGGACACCGGTTCCACCGGGTCCGGATATATAAGCAGGTTGTTTTCCGCCAGGTAGCGGGCAAAGAGCATACGGTGCCAGTGCTCATATGCAACTTCTTCAATGAGGCGGTCTATCTCCTGCTCTCCCTTGGCGTTGCGCCCATTGCCCAGGTGCCTGGCGTGCGCCCGCAGCTTGCGACGCAGCACACGGTCTTCTTTGCTCAGGTGTTTATAAGGGGCAGCTTCCTGGACCCCAAGCTGCTCCAGAGCAGATACAGCTCCGGCCTCGGCTTCCTGCCTGGCCCGCTCAATGGTTCTTTCCAGCCTGCTGCGCAAGGCTTTTTCCAGAGGGTGCATGTTATGCTCCAGGCATGATACGTTAAATTACCCCGGAATTACCGGTCCGCTTTTTAATTGCTCCAACAGTTTTTTCCTGGCCTGGGTCAGCCACTCGTCCACGTCCTGTTCTGTCTTGAGGATAGAAGAAGGCAAGGCAACCTCTTGAACCTCCGGCTCCAGCATCCTGGCCGCCTCCATCAGCATCTGACTGTATCGTCCAGGCATGGCGGCAATGCGGTCTTTCAAGGCTGATATGCCTGCTGTGTTCAATGTATTCAGGATGGAATCGGTGCTGTCTAACTGAATAGAGGGGATGGACGCTTCCACAAGTCCTTGCTGATTGCGCAGCTCGTGGCGCTGTTCGCGGGCGAGCCTGTGCCAGTTTTCATCTTTTTCCAGCCGGGCCTCACCCTTTTCCCATTCCTGATCCCATGCCTGTTTCAGCCTGTTCAGTTCCTGGCGCAAAACCTGGGTCAGACTGGAGATGAGGGGTTCCACCAGGTCCGGCTCTTCCAGGAGCTGCCTGTTCTGCTCCACTGCCTGGACCTGAGTGAGAATTATCTCTGCATCCTCAACGGGATGCGCATAATGGGACAGGTTTTTGAGAACCCTCCACTGGGGCATGCGCCGGGAAATACCCTGGGAGAGGTCTGACCAGGTGTCAATGTGCCTGCTCAGCTCGTCCCTGAGATTATAAATGGCCAGGAGCTGTTCATTGCCTGAAGAGAGGCGGATATCTTCCAGGAAAGAGGTGTCCGGGGGCTCGGGCATGGGAGGTTCGCCTCCGGCTGAGCTGGCCAGTTCACTTAGTTTCTGCAGAAATTCGGGTACGTGGGAGAGCTCTTCTCCCGGTTTCGAGCTGATGCCCATCTTTTGAAAGAGCTTTCGTATCTGGATACGCTGGGGCGTGGTCACAGTGGCTGATTCCACCTTGAAAACAGCCTTGCCGATGGCTTTTCGCTCCAGTTCCCTGGGGTGGACAGTATTGCCCCGTTCATCTTCAGCCCGGACCAGGCCGGCCACCAGGAGCACCTGCAGGCCGCCGTCCACAGCATCCCTGGGCCAGCCGTATTCCGGAGACTCAAAACGGTTTCTGATCTCTGCTCCCCGCTTACCTCCGGCTATGTATCCAAGTATGGCCTTGCATACCGGATTGGTGGCAGGTTCGCCCTCAAACCCCACGGCTTTGAGGGCATCGGGTGAACCCTTACCGGCGTTGGAATAGACCTTTTCCCACCCGGTGTGGTCAGCCAGATCAAACTGGGGGTAAAGTCTTTTCAGGCTGTTTTCGGCAGCTTCAATAATCATTTCCTGTAAATTGCCGCCAAGTATTTCCGTACCCCCGGCCTGAAAAACCCTGGCTCCGGAAAAGGCATCATCCAGAAGCTCGTTGATCCTTATTTCACTGTTGTCCATAATTGTCTTTATGGCTGCTCTGGCTTCTATGCCCTCTGATGTACCTGGGTTGCCCCGTTTGTCCAGGGTGGCTGCAGCAGCCTTGCAGCTTAGAAGGTTCCTTCTCAGGTCATCGGCGGAGCGCTTGGGTATAAAGACAAAGATGGTCGGTGACTTGTTTCCAGCCTCCCTGGCCTCGGCCCTGATGGAGTTTTCATCGGTTTCCCATCCGTGCCTGATCCAGAGACAGATTCTCTGGGCACAGTCAGCAGGCAAGGAAGGCTCAAATACCGGATGAATATTGCGGGCAACCTTGGAACTGCCGTGCAGCAGGGAAAGCCGTCCAGTAATCTCCCCAAATTTGCGCCGGATGCGATCTTCTCTTTCGGCTTCCACACGATGAGTTTCGTTGGCCAGCTGGTGGAACTGATTCTGAAACTCATCATTCCAGGCAGCGCTTTCCTCGGTCTGGATGCGATACTCCTGGCCCACCTTCATGAGCAGGCTGCAATCATCAAGGAGTCCGGGGAGTCTGCTGCGCAACCCGCCGCTGCCCTGGGCTATATCTTCGACAAGCAGGTCAGCCAGTGTGTCTGGTTCGCTTTTGATGCCCAGTGCCTGATTGGCAGCAGTTAATTTGTTCAACAGGAAGATAAGGCCGCAGGCCCGCGCGGTCAGCCTCTCATCATCATTGCCGCTGTGCCAGCGCATTATTTTTTCATGCACCTTGCGCGGCAGAATCCTGGCCTGAAGAAGCCTTTCAGCGGCATCAAAAAAGAGATAATCCGCCGGAATGACATTGCCTAAGGGGTGGTCCAGGTTGGTCTGAATGGCTTTATGTATCATGCTCAGCTGGTTGCGCAGCTGACTGTCGGTGCCGGTTTGATCCAGTACCCTGAGCGTATTTTCCCAGAAGCGGCGTCTAACAGGAAGGATAGGGTAGTCTTTGGTCAGAGCATCGATGTCTTCATGCATGTGCCCTATGGCAGTACCGGACAGGTGTCTGGAAATCTCGCCAAGGTTTTTGTGCATAGCCTGCTCTATCACCGGAATGGCATTGGAGTCCTTGGCCAGGACAGTCTGGCGTATAACGGTTTCCACGTCTGCATCAGACAGTTCAACCCTGATGGTAAACCGCCCTTCCAGTTTTTTAAGGTTGGTTGTGCCGGTTATTGCTGTCTGGCCGGTTCCTATGAATAAAAGCTTGCCGCCTATACCCTTGCAGCAGGACTCGACCACTTCCTGTACTTCCATGGAGCGTTGACTGCTGTCTCCGATAAACTGCTGAATCTCGTCCAGGACGACAAGGGTCAGCGGAAACTTCTTTTCCCTGGTCAAAGCCTTGCTGATGGTCTTGAGCATATCGTCATTGGAGATGTCCTCAACATTAGGGAAAAGATTAATCAAGGTTTCCACGCAGGAAGAGGGGGACGGAAAATGGTGCGGCTTGACTCTGGTAAGGGCCTGATGCAGACCTTCAGCCACATAAAAATTGTCCAGTTCTTCATCCCAGTTGTGGCCTTCCTCTTCAACTATGGAACGGACCTGGTCATAAATCCCTTCCCGTTTGAGCCAGATGACGAAACTGGCTACCGGATATTTTGGGGGCAGTCCCACAGACTTGAAGATGATTCGCAGCAAAGCCAGGCGGACACTGCCTCTTGCACCAGCGCCCAGGGTGCCCGATGCAGCATGCAGGCCTCCTTGTCTTTTGCCCTGAACATTTAATTCTTTCAGGTGAGTGCGTATAGAATCCGGCAGCCTGGCTATGCCTCTGGCAGTGGCTCCATCAGGAAAAACAGTATCGGTCCAGAGGGATTTGAGGATTTTGACCAGGTGAGATTTGCCGCAGCCGAAAAAACCACTGATCCAGACTCCTGGCTGTTCCGGAGCACCCTGGTCAATATTTCGCAGATAGGAATGCAGAATCTGCTCCAGACCCTTTTCGTACTGCCCGTCGCAGACAAAGGTTTCCATCTCGTAGCGCAGAACTTTCAGCGCATCTGGAGTGGTATCCTCGTCAACCTTGGCTACTCCCTGGTTGACCAACGACCAGGTGGAAGGATCCTTAAAATAGACCTGGCGATTGAGCATTCATTCCTCCTAAAGCAGGCTATGCCTGCAACCCATTTTTTCTCACGCAAAGACGCGAAGATCGCAAAGTAAGAAATTTATCTTTGCGTTATGTATGGCAACATTCAACCGGGCCTGCTCCTCAGTATAGATTGCGGGCACGGTGTAAACTCCCCTCCTTAGCCAAGGAGGGGTCGGGGGTGGTTGTATGAGATCCCTTCCTTTTTTATGACAGGGTCTCAGGAGTAAGTCTAAAGACTTGCATCTGCGGTCAAAGGCACCGCCAGATAATTCCATCCGTCATAACCATCCAGGAGCCTGTAATTGTTGTTTTCATAGCTACCAGGAAAAAGGACCACTAATCTGCCTGCAACTATTGATGACAGGCTGTCGACAACATCGCGGACTTTGGAAAACCCGAATAATGAGCCTACACCCATCAGAGTGACCACTGAATTGTCGTCGATATTGTTTTTCTCATAGAATTCGGCAAAGGACCGGGTAATATGTTGCTGATAGTTTTCCGGGAGAAGAGTCTTGAGCAAGTCCGGATTCTGGAAGTATTTTCCGGCATATTTTTGGGACAGCATCCAGCAGGCAAAGGATTCAGTTAAATCGAAGAGGTACCAGTCGTGTCCTGCCTGTCTTGTGGCAAGTTCAAACTCGTCAATCCTGGCCCTGATCTTAAGTTCTTCAGCCTCATTGTAGACACAGAATATTATCCTCTGAGCCGGGGCTTCATCTCTGCGCCAGGGTATGGAAATATAATTACTGTAGACTTCAATAAGCTGTTTGGTTCTGCTCATTTAGCCGCTCTGTTTCTGTTGGTGTAATTAATCCAGGGAACTGTACCTCGATGACCTCTCCGATATTTTTAAACACCATCCACCCCCGGCGCGAACTTTCCCTGGCCAGTTCGAGTCCCTGTTCTACGGAGCAATCCAGGATGTTGAAGAAATCGCAGGCAAACAGAGACTGTCCCCGCAGGCCGCTGATATGCCCCAGCAAAAGGGCGTAGGCTATGCTGCCGGGAGTTGCCTGAACGCTGGTGCGGACCTTGTTGTACTTTCCACGCAGATGCCCGGATTTTGTCCAGGACGAGGCCAGGTTTTGTGCAGCTGATTTCAGGGTGGCCCGGCTGAAACAGTCTTGTCTGTGGGAATCTATAAATTCCTCCAGATCTTCTCTTTTTAAGGTGTTTCCTGGTGGAGTTTTCAGGATAAATGTGGAGCTAAGCCGCAGGAGGGGGTCCCTACAGCAGGCACAAAGTATGGCCAGTAATGCCCTGCCTTCATTATCGCGCTTCCAGAAATGGAGCATGTTGCGAAATATGAATATACCGGGGTCCAGTCCGTACAGGCTGCTCAGGTGGTTGAAGGTGATGGTCCTGGTCTTGCCTGACCTCTTGCCCAGACAATTATCGTTGACAACGGCCTGCCTGTAATCGGGTTTTCCTGCTTCCGGATTGTCGATATATGACAAGAGCGCTTTCAGATCCTGAAGCATAATAGTTCTGGCGGTATGAACACCGCCTCCATGGAGGCGAAAACCCATCCTGGCCAAAACCGTTTTATGCGGGTCTGTAATTGTGCCGGGCATAACCTGCTTGTTCAGCATAGACCATTTTCCAGGATACTTTAAGTTAAAAAGCAGGAGATTATGAGTAAGAAGGTCAAAAGTCAATTTATTAAGGACTTGTTTTTCAGAAGAATTCGGCCAGATATATGCTGAGCAACTGTTTGATGATTATTGTTTTTACATACAACGCCATGCTTGCCCAGACTGTTTTCGGGGCAATCCCTGGCCTTTTATTTGTCGAGGCAGGCCGGGCTGCCCTGCACCCAGGTAAGATGAAGGGACACACCGGAACGAGAACCTGCTGAATTCAAGCTGTCTTTGCTTGCGCTGCCACCCATAAGTTCGGCAAAAGCTGCATAGTCCTGGAAGCCTTCATGGGACTGGCTGAAGGAGTGAACCAGCATTAGAGCATGCTGAGTGTTGAATCTCTGGGCCTCAATGAGGGCTGATGCTGTGCGGTGCAAAAGCTGATAGCGGATGGAGTGGGGGCCTGCGTCCAGCTCAAGCAGCCTTAGTGTTCTTCCGGGTCGGACTTAAATATTTATCTGATTTTACATGAGATACATCCCCAAAATAGCTTTTTTTGGGCTTAAACAGCCCTTTTCGGCCTCTAAATGAGAGTTGTAAGGTCCTGGAGCCAACAGCAATGCTTTCTGACCAGTCCGGATTTCGCTTCGCTTTATAACCAATTGCTTCATCAATCCAAGAGGAATAATCCAGAGTCAGATGTTTTTGTCTGTACCACCGAAAAGTTCGAGCAGCTTTTAGTGAGTTCTGGAATAAGAGAACCTGCCGTTACTGGGACCTGACCCTGCCACCTCATCCAGAGACTGACCTTCATTGATCACCCGCCGGATTTGCCGTAGAAGCTCAATATACTAGATCCTGGGTAACCATTCAGGGGGCATATTCCGGCCCGGGGACAGTCCCCGCGACACCTTTCCTGCACAAAGACAAAAATTACATGCGCAGATTTTTTTGAATCTGCATAGATATTCTTAGCGGGGGACAGTCCCCAGGCCTGGTGCCAGGGACTAAAACTGAGTACCCCCTGAATGCTTACGATCCTGCCTGTTTCCGGGATCAATTGCAGGCCCTTTAAACAACTGTGATGTTGCAAAAAACTTATGGGTTGAGTTAATCACTGCAATAACGCTGCATAAATGTTTGCGTTATGTCTCTTAGTCGATCATCCAGAATCCTGTATACCCGAACCTGAATATCTTCAGGCACGCCTTTGTAGAAGGTCTGGGCGATCCCGCCGGTTATGCAGGTCAGGGTATCACTGTCCCCTCCAAGGGATACAGCTGTACGCAGGGCGTCCTCAAATCCGCTGGAGTCAATAAAGGCCCGCACAGCCTGGGGAACGGTCCCCTGTGACGACACATCGAACTGGTATGTGGGGCGGATTTCATCCACATGCCGATTCAGGTCGTAACCAAACTCATTTTCTATGTACGTCTTTATCTCATCCCTGGTTTTGCCCTGCCTGGCCAGAAATATTGCCGCTGCTGTTGCCTGCCCGCCCTTGATCCCTTCCGGGTGATTGTGAGTGACTTCTGTATATTCTCGAGCCTTTTTAAGCACAGTATCCAGGTCATCATAAGCGAACCCCACCGGGCTGATGCGCATGGCGGCCCCGTTTCCCCAGCTGTTGTAAGGGCCAAGCCCTGGATTTTTCGCCCACTTATGAAAGCTTCCCCCGTAGCCTGCTCCTGGATACCATTTGTAGAATCGCCTCATGTTTTCATCATAAGGCCTTCCAGTCATGATGGTATCTGCAAGGGCCACGGTCAGGACGGTATCGTCAGTAAAGAAGCTGCGCGAGGTGAACAGATCAAAATCCTTGGTCTTGATGTTGTCCCACTCGTAAACCGATCCGACAATATCTCCGGCAATGGCTCCAATCATTTATCCCCTCTCCTTGTTGCGAGAAACATTGCTTCGCTAAAGCGGGCTACACCCTCAACCAAAAAAATAAAGAAACCTTAACCGCCCGTTCTCCCGCCCATGGCGGGATCACTCAAGACGCAAAGGTCGCAAAGGAAGGCAAGAAGATTTTTTTCATTTGCCGGGTGTTCGGCAAATGAAAAGGCAGCTTGTCCAAAACCGTGTCCCGGTTTTGGACAATACCCCTGTGCTTCACGTCTTTAACTTTGCGTACTTAGCGCCTGGCCTGCCACGC
>NZ_QYZY01000379.1:0-6033 GCF_003838035.1 Desulfonatronospira sp. MSAO_Bac3
CTCTATCTTCTCCCCTCCTTGGTGAAGGAGGCCTCTATCTTCTCCCCTCCTTGGTTAAGGAGGGGCCGGGGGTGGTTTGTTCTAAATGACCACTTCCTTATCAATTTACTCACAGGTTTGGACCCGGGCCGCCATGGTGAGACACTTAATCCAGACCGTAATTGCGCTCTCCTATGGCGAAATACAGTTCGGACAATGCCTGCTGAAAATCCATCAAGGCCTGGTTGTTGCGGGTTTCGGCCTCGGTGAGGTGTTCCTGTGCGGTCAGCAGGTCGGTGATGGTCCCGACTCTCTGCTTGTAGCGGTGTTCCTGCATGTCGTAGTTTTCCTGGGCCGCGTTCAGGGCTTTACGCGTAGACACCAGCCTGTCCCTGGCTTCATCCAGGCGCATCTGGGCAGTACGCACCTCTGTAACAATAGATGATTCGGTTTCCTTGAGGGTCTGCACCAGCCTGCGGATTTCATAGCCCATGGCTTCATGCTGATAATACTGTTGCCCGCCGCTGAAGAATTCCCATTCTATACTTGCTCCTGCAGTCCAGTGCCGGTTGCGCTGGTCCCGGTCCATGGGGCCTTCCATGGTCTGCTGAGGTTCGTCGTAATCCCTTTTGCGGTCGGTATAGACAAACTCCAGGTTGACCCTGGGCATTTTTTGGCCTCTGGCTATGCGCCGCTCCTGTTCAGTAACAGCCATGTTCTTGCGGATAAACATCAGGTCAGTTCTTTGCTCCATGGCGATGTCGATCACCTCGCGGGTTTCAAAGAAAATATCCAGGGGTATCTCTTCCAGGTCGCCCTCGTAGCCTATAAGGTAGTCATAGCCAAAGCCCAGCAGGGCATTAAGCCGGGTCTTCTGGATCTGCTCCTCGTTCTTGGCCTGGCTCAGGTCCTGCCTGGCTTCTTCCAGTTCCACCCCGGCCTGGAGCACGTCCACATACGGAACCAACTGCCTCTCATAAAAGGATTCTGAAGCTTCCAGGCCCACCTCCAGTCTTTCAACGGAACTGTCTAAGGCCCGCCTGTCCTCCCTGGCCTTTAAGAGTTCCAGGAAGTGATGCTGGATTTCCCTTATAAGCTCTCTTTCCGTGTTCTCTTTTTCCAGTTCACTGATTTCCTTTTCTATCCGGGCCTGCTGGTAGGAACTGAGTATGGTCATCCCGGCGAAAACTGTCTGCACTGCCCGCAAATTCCACTGGTACTGCTGCTGGTCCAGGTAGTCCTGGTCCGTCGGCCCCCGGGCGGAAAGGCTGTCCAGATAAGTATATCCGGCTCCGGCTGAAAGCTGCGGGAAAAATTGCCCCCGCACGGATTTGACCTCGGACTCGCTCCTTTTGATTCCATAATCATGGGCCTGTACCCTGTGGCTTCTATCCAGGCCCATCTTGACAGCGTCCTTCATGTCCAGGACCAGGCTGTCTCCGGAATTGTGCGTCTCATCCCCGGCCTGGACCGGACCAGCCATTAAAAAAAGGCTGACAAACCCCGCCAGTACTACTCTTTTAATATCCATCCCCGATTCTCCATTTTTATTCCCACTTTGAAAGTATGCACGTATTTAAGACGTATGTACGTATGGGAGTATGCACGTAGTTAAGACGTATGTAAGTTTGGGAGTTTGCACGTAGTTTAAGATTTCTATGTTGTTAATACTTCCCCACTCCCACTCGTCCTCACTCCCACACTCCCACACGTCCCCACGCCCCATTCCCTGCTCTATCTTCCCTGAATTCCCCAATCCCACAATTCCTAAATTCCCTAGTCCATACTCCCCTACGCCCATACTCCCATACGTCCTAATTCTCCCGAAAAGCCCGGTCCATGCTGTCAATAATTGGTGACAGGACATAACTCATCACGGTCTGGGCCTCAGTTTGTATATACACCTCTGCAGGCATGCCCGGCGTCAACTTTCCCGGATCGTCGATGGCATCTTTTAGAGACTGCTGGTCCAGTTGAACATAGGTCAGGTAATACGGGGGTTCATCACGCTGTTCAGGTTCGGTCCGGTCAGCTGCAACATATGTCACCACACCTTTAACCTTGGGTGTATACCTTCTGGGAAAGGCCGAGAGCATAACGCTGGCATCCTGTCCTTTTCTGACATCGTCGATCTTGTCCGGGTCCACTTTTGCAGACACTATCAGCCCGGTGTCTCGGGGGACAATTTCCATAAGGGGTTCACCACCCTGAATTACTCCTCCTTCTGTACGCACCTCCAGATTGACCACCACGCCGGCTTTCGGCGCAGTAACGTTAAGCCGCCTGGCTGCATCCTCTGCAGGCCTCAGCTGCTCACGCAGATCCACGATTTCCTGCCGGACATCTCCCAGTTCCGAGGCTGCTTCCTGGGCATAACTTTTTTCAAGGTCGGTTATTTCCAGTTCCAGTTCTTTGATTCTCTCTTCAGCCTGGTCAATTTCCGTGGTCAATTCCTCTTTGTTGGCCCTGTTGGAATTCAGGGTGCGCTGCAGTTCCAGAATCTCGGTTATGTCAATAAATCCTCCTTCGAGAAGCGGGTCTTTGGCCTGAATTTCCTCTTCCAGGGAGCTTATGGTGTCTTCTATAGACTGCAGCTGCCTTTCCCGGCCGTGAATCAGCGAGTTCTGGGTGTTGATCTGGGCCCGCAACAGTTCTATCCTGCTGTTCTTGGCCTCCATCCTGGATTTGAAGATCTGCTCTTCACTCTCCATACTTTCAGTTGCATCAGGCAAATGGGATCTTTCCAAAAGGGCCAGGGGCCATTCTATGGAATCTGCGTTCTGGATTTCAGCCATGAGCCTGGCCTGCCGGGCCAGAAAACTGTCCATCCTTGCCCTGTACATATCCCGCTGAGCCCGGACTTCCTCCCCGTCCAGAGTTATCAGAACGTCACCCTTCTCAACCTGGTAACCCTCGCGTACCTTGATATCCTTGACGATACCTCCGTCTCGGTGCTGCACCTGCTGCCGGTATGTCTCCACTATGATATCGCCTTGTGCTATGACCGCTCCTTCGAGATTAGCTGTTGCAGCCCAGACCCCGATGCCGCCAAAGAACAGGGCCACAAAAAGCAGGCCGGCAATGATTACATTTCTAGAGGAAGTGGGAAGATTAACCGTTTTCTGGTCGCCTTTATCCCCTTCAATGGCCTTGACATTATTGTTGCTTTGCAGTTTGTTTTCGCTCATGTCCCTGTCTCTAAATCTTGAGAGTTAAAAATTCATCCAGAAAGCTCAAAGTTCATTTGGCTAATCCCATTTAAGACGTATGGGAGTATGTACGTATGGGAGTATGTAAGTGTAAGAGTTTTAGACATGACACGCCCACACATCCCCACGCCCCTACGCCCCTACTCCCACACTTCTTCGAGTATGTACGTATGCAAGTATGCAAGTTTTTAGAGTTTTAGAATGCTCCCACACGCCCACACGTCCCCACTCCCATACGCCCATACACACCTACTCCCATACTCCCATACGTACACACTCCCATACGTCTTACCCATGCCTTGCATCCCTCAATCCCCCAATCCTTAAATTTCTTAATCCCTCTGCCCCATGCTCCATGCCCTACGCCCTATGCCTTGCATCCCCCAATCCCTCAATTCCTCAATTCCTGAATCCCCCCAATCCCTCAATCCCTCAATCCCCCCAATCTCTGATTCCCCTATCTCATACACTCATACTTAAAATCTATCCGGTATCTGCCATAAGTCTGGGCTCATACTCACAGCTAAAAAGAGATTCTAGCGGAAAATTCCTGGATGCATTCAGAATTTCAATGCCTACAACTCTTCCGTCTTCTGTAAGGTCCAGGTTTACTCCTTCGGACATCTCCACAACTCCAGCAGGTACCTCTTGAGACATCTGCAGATATGCTGCATCAACTTGATCGTCATAGTAAATTTTCATGACTCTGCTCCTTAGAAACTTCTTCTCGGGAAATATCGTAAAGATGCATTCTCCTTATTGCATGCCTACTGAACTGGATGTTGCCGCCTGCCATATTTTAATCTCCCGGGTCTTCCTTTCGCGTCCCCGATCATACTTCAACGCCCATTTTCTTCCCCATGCTCCATGCCCCACGCCCTATGCCCTGCATCCCCCAATCCCTACATTCCTAAATTCCTCAATTTCTTAAATTCCCCAATCCCATACTCCCACACGTCCCCACTCCCATACGCCCATACGTCCTACTCAATCCTGCGCATCGACCCCTGCTGCATATCCAGCACATTGTCTGCAAGCTTGATGAGCTCGTTATTGTGGGAGATCAAAATCAAGAATACACCTTTTGATTTGAGATCTGCAAGGACTTCTTTCATGCTCTCCCGGCCGCCCTGGTCCAGATGCGAATCAGGCTCATCCAGAACCAGAAGCCAGGGGTCTTTGTACAAAGCCCTGGCCAGGACAATTCTTTGCTTCTGCCCTCCGGACAAGGCGATTCCTCCTTCACCAACCCTGGTATCATAACCCTGGGGCAGTCCAAGAATCATGTCGTGCGCCCGGGCCTGCATGGCGGCGTCGACTACGGAAGGGGAATCAACTTCACCGAGTCTGGCGATATTTTCGGCTACTGTTCCGGAAAAAAGCTCCACTTCCTGGGGAACATAACCCATTTTCCGGCCCAGTAACGCCTGGTCAAAACTTTGCAGTGAAATATCATCCAGAAATACGCTGCCCTGGTCCGGTTTCCAGACTCCTAGTAGAACTCTGGCCAGGGATGTTTTCCCGGAACCGCTGGGCCCTGTTACAGCCATCATTTCTCCCGCACTCAACCGGAAGGAAATGTCCTGAAAAACAGGCATCTGGGCCAGGTGCAGGCTGATGCCTTCAGCTCTGCAGGTCTCTGGTTTCTCTGGAGAGTCTTGTTCCGGCAACTGTGGATCGTCATGGGTATGCACTTCGGCCATGAGCTCGTTCAGCCGGTTGTAGGCCAGCCTGGCATCCACAAAGCTTCTCCATGCGTTGCCCAGCATCATGATGGGGGACAGGGCCCGGCTCATAAACATGGCCGAGGCTACCATGGTCCCCAGGGTGGCTTCATGGATTATTACTAAGTAAGCCCCTGTGGACATGATGACCACCACTGTGCCCATCATGATGAATTTGGCCATGCTCTGGAAAAACCCGTTCCGGGCGGCCAGCACATCTTCATAGTAAACGTCCTGGTTGTTGTACTGTTTCCATTGTCTGCTCATGGATGGAAACATGCCCATGGCGTATACTGTCTGGGCATTGCGCATGGAGGAGCTTAGAAACTGATCAGTATTCATTGCAGACTGGGAATGACTGGCCTGCATGCGTGAAGTGGAGATCTCCTGGACCACCACCAGAAGAAACAGGAGCAGTGCCCCGGCACAGGCTAAGTATCCCAGAAGTGGGTGAAAAAGAAAAATCACGGCCAGATATACAGGAACCCAGGGGGTGTCGAAAAGGGCGAAGATCCCTGTCCCGCAGAGAAAATTCCGGATGCTGTTTAAATCCTTAAGGCCCTGAGTGTGTTTTTCTCCTCCGGCAGCAACCGACTGGTCGAGCATACTGCCGAATATCCGCCCGGCCACTATCTGATCAAACTTGACCCCGATGCGCACCAGCAGCTTGGAACGGAACACCTCCATGATCCCGGAGACAACATAAGCACCGATTACAGCAGCAGTCAGGAAGAAAAGTGTCTCCATGCTGCGGCTGTCCATAACCTTGTCGAACAAAAGCCGCAGATAAAGAATGTATGCCAGGGCCAGCAGGTTTATAAACATGCTGAAAAAAAACGCACACCCCAGATGGGGCAGAAATCTTACCAGATATTTTCGCATTCCAAATTTTCCAGTGATTAGTTTTTACTTTGATCCACTACTTAAGAAGTATGGGAGTATGTACGTATGGGCGTATGCACGTAGTTAAGACGTATGCACGTCTTTACTCCCACACTCCCATACGCCCACACGTGCATACGCCCACACGTCTCACCACTCCCCTACGTTCTACACCAGTTGTCTGCCTTATTGGACATGGTTATCAATTGAGCTATGATATATTCGTAGCGCTCATCAAA
>NZ_QYZY01000380.1:0-2908 GCF_003838035.1 Desulfonatronospira sp. MSAO_Bac3
AAAAATCAGTCTGCATGCAGGGGAATCCCTTCTCGGTGCAAGGGAAATCTACAGTGGAGTAGAAGCGGGAGTGGCGGATATCGGCAGTACGTGCCCGTCCTATACGCCGGGGATGTTCCCCCTGACAGAAGTTTTCGAGTTGCCCGGTTATCAAAATGTCAACTCGGTAGCAGCTTCCATGACAGCGCATGAAGGGTACAAGAGGTTCAAGGAAGAGCTGGATGTGGATGAGTTTTCAGATGTCAAGGTGCTCATGTTCTGGGCTACCGGGCCCGGCAATGTCATGAGCAAGATACCCGTTGAAAAACTGGAGGATATGGAGCGCCTGGAGATGAGAGCAGTGGGAGGCAGTGCGGTGCCGGTTAAAACCCTGGGCGCTGTTCCTCATGCCATGCCCATGTCCGAGGCCTACCTTGCCCTGGACCAGGGGCTGGTGAATTCCATACTGGCCCCCAATGATACCTTGCAGGGGTTCAGGCTGGCCGAGGTAATAGATCATCTGACCAAGACTCCGTTTCTTTACAATATGGCTTTTGTAAAGATCATGAATAAAAACACCTGGGATGCACTCCCGGCGGAAGTACAGGAGATATTTGAAGATCTCAATGATGAGTTTGCCAGAAAGTATGGCAAGCTTTTTGCCGACGCATCCAGGGAAGGCCTTCAGTTCGCAGTGGACGAGCACGGCGTCGAGGTTTTAGAATTGTCCGGGGAAGAAGAGGACCGATGGATTGAGCGCCTGGATATGGTTGTTGATGACTGGATAGAAGACAAGAATATGAAAGGACTGCCTGCTGAAGAGGCGGTAAGTATTACCAGGGAGCTGGATGAAAAGTTTTCTTCCGAGTATGGTGATTATTAATTTTTCTGAGGGGGCCTGAATGTCTGAAAAAGATGATCCGGCTTCAGCCTGGCTTCGCTGGGCCAGGGAAATACAGGCCATAAGCGGAATCGGGCTTTTATTCAGCAAGAATCACCACGATGAGAAAAACTTTTCCCGGCTGCAGGAAATAGCCGCGGAAATGGCCGAGATGCATTCCAACCTGGATTACACCCGGGCCATGGACATTTTTCAGGACCAGAGCGGCTATGTCACGGTCAAGGTGGATGTGCGCGGAGCAGTGATACAGGACGGGCGCATCATGCTGGTAAAAGAGATAAAGGACGGCCTGTGGTGCCTGCCCGGGGGCTGGGCCGACGTAGGGGAAACACCCTCGGAGATGGTGGCCAGGGAAGTCTGGGAGGAAAGCGGGTACAACGTGGTTCCGGAGCGCCTGGTGGGAGTGTACGACGCCAACCGGGGAGGGCGGCCCATCTCCTTTTTCCATGCCTACAAGATTGTCTTCATGTGCCGCATAACCGGAGGCCATGCCCGGACCAGTCCCGAGACTTCCGCGGTGGATTTTTTTGATTTCGACGATCTGCCTGTTCTTTCCTCCAACCGCACCAATGAGCGCCACCTTGAACATGTAAGAGCCTGCCTTATGGATCCGCAACGTCCGGCAGCATTTGATTAGCCGGAGTTGCCATGGATCTTGAGCCCAGACAGGTGCGCCTGTACATAGCCCCGCTTCTGTCTTTGACTATTTTTTTATCGGTCCTGAACGGGGTGACCTTCAATCTGGCCGTCCCGGACATTGCTGCGGACTACGCTGTATCTCCGGCTATGGTCAGCTGGGTGGTTACAGCCTACATTGTGATCTTTGCCTTTGGTTCCGTCATGTACGCCAGGCTGGGGCAGAGATTTCACCTTCGAGATCTCATTACTGCAGGCCTTTTGATATTCTGCCTGGGGTCCCTGCTGGGTTTTTTTACAGATTCCTACCATATGCTGGTGGCCGCGCGTATGATCCAGGCGGCCGGGGCTTCGGGGATTCCGGCCCTGTCCATGGTGCTGGCCACTGTATATGTCCCGGTGAAGATCCGGGGGCGTCTGCTGGGTCTCATCGCCTCCACCGTGGCCTTCGGTCTGGGCATAGGTCCCATTATAGGGGGGCTTATCGCCGGATACCTGCACTGGAATTATCTGTTTCTTATGCCCCTGCTTCTTTTGCCCTCCATTTACCTGCTTAGAAGGGCCCTTCCCAGGCAGAGCGATCTTGTGCGCAAGCCTCTGGACCTGCCGGGCGCACTTTTACTGGCGGGTACTGTGGGCTGCCTGCTGTTTATGGTCAACCTGGTTATGTGGTGGCTGCTGCTGCCGGCGCTGGTTCTGGGGACCCTTTTTGCAAGGCGCATCATTTCTATTTCTTATCCATTTGTATCTCCGGAACTGTTTGGAAGCCCCGGCTATCTGCACGGCCTGCTCACCGCTCTGCTGGCCATGGGCACCATATTCGCCACTTTTTTTCTTATGCCTCTTATGTTCAGGCATATCTATGACATGCCCACTCTGCATATCGGGCTGTATCTGTTTCCCGGAGCCATGAGCGCAGCCCTGGCCGGTCTGGTTGCCGGCAGGTTCGTGGATCGCTGCGGAGCTGCTCCAGTGGTCAGGACGGGTTTTCTGATCCTGATGACAGGATTCGGCCTTATTATTTTAACCGCCGGTCAGAGCCCGGTAGTAAGCGCTTTGTGTCTCATCGTGGCCAACTCCGGTTTTACCATTATCCATTCCTCACTGGCAGGGGCTGTATCCGGGACCCTTCCCGAGGGACGAGTTGGTCTTGGAATGGGTGTTTTCAACCTGGTCTTTTTTGTGTCCGGAGCCATGGGTACGGCCTCGGCGGGTATGTTTCTGGATGTGCTTGGCCATGACCAGTCCGGATCATACAGCTTTATTTTCGCCGGCTGCCTGGCACTGGCCCTGGCTGCGCTGTTTATTTTCAAACGCAGTTTTACACAGACCTGCAAATAGCATTTTACCCAAATCAGGCCAGGTATGAAATGGGTAAAAAACACCTTTATT
>NZ_QYZY01000381.1:0-15858 GCF_003838035.1 Desulfonatronospira sp. MSAO_Bac3
CTCGGCGTATGGCGGTATTCTACCCCGGGCATAAATCCGCGATCGGTGTAGTAGTTGGCGTAAAAAGTCATGTCCCTTTGATCGTCTATAACGTGATAGTAGGGAAGATTAAAATTGAAGCCGTATTCCGAGCCCTGACCGAAGGTGGGGAAAAGAAAACCGCTTTGTCTCTTTGTTTTCACCGGGGCTATCATGTACGGCGAATAAAGGACCGGGCGGTCCTTGACCCGGAACCTGGGATGCCACAGCCTGGCATAGCCTTCCACGGTGACTTCGCCCCGGCTGGATTTGATGGACCAGGGTGCGGGGCGGTCATCACAGGAAGTCATCACCCCTTCCTCGAAGGTATACGTATGCGGCCCTGTCTTCTCCATCCTTTCCCCGGAAAAATAGACATTGTCCTGGGCCATGAATACTTTGCCGTCTTTGATCCAGCCCACATGATTGTCCAGATCCAGTTCAGCCTCCCGGCCCTCAATGTGATCTCCTTCAAACCTGGCCTGGATATTCCCCTTGAGATATATCCAGTTGGTATCAGTATAGAGCCTGGCGTAATCAGCCTGGACATAATCATCCATCCGCCACATCAAGACATTGCCGAAGGCTTCCACCAGGTTTTTCTCCTGGTCCACATACATTTGATCCGCCTCAAGCTCCCAGGGTTCATCTGAAGCCCAGGAATAGCCGGCGCTTAAAAGCATGCCCGCCAGGAAAATAAAAAATGCCAGGTATATCTTATACAGCACGAAAAAAGCCCTTTGGTTCAGGGATGATTCTTGGTAAATTCTTTTGGATCACTTTTTTAGAAAACCGGCTTGCAATTTTGTTTGTTCCCGGGAACTCACAACCCACTGCCCCGTCTTGTGTTTATCAACAATAAAGTATAAAAGAGTCAGTCAGGAAAGGTCGGCATCAAGCGTGTCTTCGGGTTCATACCCCATGATGCCTCTGTGCTCAACATCAAAAAAACTGGTTTTGCCTTCAGGGCAGAAAATATTACGCAATGAAACAAAACTGGAAGCAAAATGCCTGAAAAAAACACAGATCAGCTGCAATTCAGCAATTCCGCCTACGTTCAGGAACTGTGCGGTCCCCAGGGCCGCAATCTGGAGACGATTCATCAGCAGACCGGGGTGCAGATAGAAAGCCGCGGTGGCTCCATGACTCTTACAGCAAAGGATCAGGGCGACCTGGAACTGGCCAGAAGCAGTCTGCTTCAGCTTTACGCCCTCATCGAATCCGGATACAAGGTCTACCCCGAGGATGTGGAGGCGGCTCTAAGGATCCTCAGGCAGGACATAAAGGCGGACCTGAAAAAAATATTCAAGAAGGAAGTCTTTGTTGTTTCCAGCAAGAAAACCATAGCCCCCAGAAGTTCCACCCAGAGGGCCTACCTGCAGGCCATAAAGGAAAAAGACCTGGTTTTCGGAATAGGCCCGGCCGGCACGGGCAAGACCTACCTGGCCGTGGCTGTGGCCATATCCTACCTCATGCAGAGGGTGGTCAAACGGATAATCCTGGCCAGGCCGGCTGTGGAGGCCGGGGAAAAGCTGGGATTTCTCCCGGGGGATATGCTGGAAAAAGTCAATCCCTACCTGCGCCCCCTGTATGATGCCCTGCACGATATGCTGGAATTCAACAAGGTCCAGGAACTTCTGGAGAGCGGAATGATCGAGGTGGCTCCCCTGGCCTTCATGCGCGGGCGGACCCTCAACGAATCCTTTATCATCCTTGATGAGGCCCAGAACACGACTCCGGAACAGATGAAAATGTTTCTTACCCGCATGGGACTTGGTTCCAAGGCGGTTATAACCGGGGATATCACCCAGGTGGATCTGCCGGGGGCCGCTGTATCCGGGCTTATTCAGTCCCGGGATGTACTCAAGGGAGAAGAAGGCATCAAATTCATCTACTTCAATGAACATGATGTCATCCGCCACAGCCTGGTAGCCAGGATAATCAAGGCCTATGAGCGTTTTGATCAGGCCCGCCTGGAAAAAAAGGAAGAAGGAAGAAAATCAGGACATGATGAGTAAGTTGCTTTCACAGCGCCCGGAAGGAGCTTGCCTTTGAAAATAAACGTGGAATTAAGCGCTCCTCTTTTCCCGGTCCTGTGCCTTGGCCGCAGGGAAGTCCGGGACATAACCCGCAGGATACTGGAAAATCTGGACTGCCGGGAATCATCACTAAACCTGGTTATCACCGACGACTCCCGCATGCAGCATCTGAACTCGGCCTTTCTCTTCTGCCCCGGCCCCACAAATGTCCTGGCCTTTGAGGAAGAATCTAAGCATGAATCCGGATTTCTGGGAGAGGTCTTTATCAGTGCCCAGGCTGTAAAACGCGAGTCCACCCTTTATGGCCAGCCCGTATTTGAGCATTTTGTCCGCCTTCTGGCCCACGGCATTGAACATCTGGCCGGCTTTGAGCACGGCCCGGAAATGGAAGACCGGACCCTGCACCTGCAAAGAACCATTAAAGCAGAGGAATACGGACTTTAAACCCGAAAAAATCTAACGCGGGCCATGCCCGCAACCCATTTTTTTCACGCAAAGGCGCCCAGTTAAATCCTCTTCGAGGTGCTTACGCATTTAACCGGGCAAGCAAAGATCGCTAAGGAAGGCAGCCTTGTCCAAAACCGTGGCCCGATTTTGGACAATACACCTGCTTCGCGTCTTTAACTTTGCGTACTTGGCGTCTTTGCGTGAGAATTTTCTTGTTTTTTGTGACCCCAGTGTATTGGAAGAAGATTTATCACGCCAGAGGCGTGACAAGCAAGGTTTCAGGAGTAAGTCTAATTCCGATTTGCATTCAAGATGATCTTTGTGCCCGTTGTCATCAAATGTTTGACACCACAGAGATCACAGAGATTCACAGAGAAAAAGGCATAAGATGACACTGCTAAATCTGTGTACCTCTGTTTCCTCTATGGTAAAATTTTTTTCTGGTTTTCCGAATATAGTGATATTCATAACTGTCTGGAAAAATCATCTTGATTGCAACTTGGAATAATCCCCTGCAGGCCAGTGCCTCCACTGCATGAGCAGGGGAAAATAAAGGCCGAGCTCTACAGGCCCTGGTTCTGCGGCCTGCATGAGCCGGGCATAGGTCTGCATGCGCTCCTGGTAGCGGGCCTGCTCCTGGTCCAGGAAACGCTGCACATCTTTTCCTGAATGCCGGCTGATCTTGTAGTCTATGATCCAGCGCAGGCCGGCATCATCCACAAAGGTGCGGTCCATGGATACGGCAACAGCCTGGCCGTTGTCCAGGCCGCTCAAGGCGTATTCATTGCGCGCCCTCTGCCTTGGCCCCAGAATCCAGCGCCCTGTATCATGGTTCAGGGTGTTCTCCAGGGCCTGCTGCACCAGGTCCACCCCTTCTTCGAGACTCTTTTCCAGCATGCCCAGGTCCATTAGCTGGCGGGCAAAGACAGACTTGAGCCCCCGGATTTTCTTTACGCTCCACTTGTGAATTCCCTCCTCGGCCATAGTCAGCATCCAGCGGTGCACGCATGTGCCGGCCAGGCGGATGGTCTCCCCGGCCCAGTCAAAGACTATGCTTTCCTGTCCGGGATCCGGCCGGCTGTCTGAAGGGGTGGTGATTCCTGCAGGGAGCCGGGGAGGCTGCCAGTCCTGATGCAGGCGGTAAAGTGTCTGCCCTGCTGAAGCTCCGTGTTCTTCCCGGGTATCTGCATCATCCCGGGGGGTGGCCGCAGCCCGTTCAAATTCGTCCTTTACCGCCGGCCACAAAGACTCCAGAAGAGAGCCTCCGGCCGGCTTTGACGGCAGTCCTTTTTCCGTCAGTCCGGTATGACCCAGGAGGTGCAGCCTTTTTCTGGCCCTGGTGCAGGCCACGTACAAAAGCCTGCCGTCCTCGTGGCTGGTCTTGCGGGCCATGAGGCGCTGGATATAGGCATAGACCGGATCTTTATCCTCACCGGTGGCGGTTTTGGGGGCCATGAGCAGGTCGGTGTGTCCCCGGGGCGAAGTACGCTCCATCCAGACCAGGAGAGGGTTTTCGTCAGATCCCGGGGCCCGGCCCAGGCCGGGGATAATAACGGTGTCAAACTCCAGTCCCTTGGCCTTGTGGATGGTCATGACCTGCAGATCCTGGCCGGCGGAGGTGTCCGGTCCTGCATAAAGCCCGGCAACGGCGTTTTCCAGTTCGTCTACTACCCTGTGGGGAGAGTGTTCCAGACGCTGTTGCAGCAGTCTGAAAAAAACATCCGCGTCCCGGCGCTGGCTTTGAGAGTGCAGGCAGTCCGGTCCCCCCAGGGCCTTCCAGCAGGACTCCACCTGACTGCGCAGTCCGCTGCGCTGCCTTTGCTGTAGAAATTTCAAGAGGATTTCCCTGACCCTGTCCAGGCGTCTTCGGCCCTGAGGACTCAGGCTGGACAAAATGTCCTGGTCCTGGATGCGGTTTACAATGAAAGCATCCTTGTCCGCGGCCAGGATGGCCAGGTCCTCCAGGTCCAGACCGCACCAGGGGGCGCGCAGGACCGCCAGCCAGGCCAGGTTGTGCCCCGGGTGAGTCAGGGCCCGGGCCAGGGAGCACAGGTCCTGGATTACCGGGCGGCGGCTCAGGGGGTCTATTTCCACGGCCTGGTACTCAAGGCCGCTCTGGCGCAGGGCCGGTAATGCGGCCTGCAGGTGGGGCCTGCTTCGCACCAGGATGGCCACGGTGCCTCCGGGGTCTTCCTGCCTGGCCTGCTGGACCAGGGATACAATCCGGCTGCTTTCCGGCTGGAAATCTGCATCGAAAAATGGATGTACCTGTACGGCAGGATCTTCCAGGGGGGGCAGAAAGGCATGGGAGCCGGAGTAGGGCACGCTTCCGGTCATCTGATCTTCCACCTCGGGCAGGACCCGGGGAAAGGCCTGGTTGGCCCAGTCTACTATGCCGGCCTGGGATCTGAAGTTGACCGTGAGCCGCAGGGGCTCAAGGGGGATATGGTCCAGACCCTGGCTTCTGGCCTGGAGAAAAAGGCCCACTTCGGCCTCCCTGAAGCCGTAGATGGACTGCATGGGGTCCCCCACTGCAAAGAAGGTTCTGCCGTCCCCCGGGGTCCAGCCCGCGGTCAGGGCCAGCAGGAGCTGGTACTGGGAGATGCTGGTGTCCTGAAATTCATCCATGAGCAGGTGCTGGATGCGGCTGTCCAGGACCAGGGCCAGGTCTGTGGGGTCCTCATCCGTGCCCAGGGCCTGCCTGGCCCGGGTGGTGATCTCGGTGAAGTCCACGCTGCCCTGGTCCTGAAATTCCAGCTGCAGGCAGGCCGCGGCCAGGCGAAGCACGTCAAAAAGTGCTTCCAGGGTCTGCCACTGGGAGCCTGAATACGTGGTCCCGGGCAGCAGGCGTACCTCCTGCAGCCGCATTTCCAGTCCGGGAATGCAGGCCAGAGTCTGCATACAGGCCTTGAACTGCGCCTTCATTTCCTCCAGCCTGACCTTGAGTTCAGGGTCCCGGGTGCCGGAGGGGGCGGGAAAACCCAGACTCTTGTCTGCAGTGCGGCGGATTGTCCCGCCCTTGGTCAGGCAGAACCGGGCCAGGTCTAACCAGGCCGGGTGGTCACGGCAATTGCAGCCTGGAAGGGAGTCAAGCCCGGCCAGTCTTTCCAGGGTGGACTTCTGGTCCTCATCCTGAAGGTTTGAAGCTGCAAACCCGGCCAGGCGAGCAATCCTTGGCAGTTCCTCTAAGGGCATGAGCCGGCTTACTTCCTTTAGTTCCTCCTCTACCGCCCGGGTCAGGGCCTGTTCCAGGTATTGTCGCTGCAGGCGGCTGTTGCCCGGGTCGGCCAGGTGGCGAAGCCATTTCTCTCTCTGGGGGAGCATGCCGGCTATGAGGCGGCAGGTCTTGTCGTGGTCGTTGTCAAGGTGGCGAAGCAGGACGCGGATGGATTCCCTCCAATGCCCTGCATCCGGGGAAGAGTTGTGCAGCTGGGCCAAAGTGGACCGGGCCGCCTGCAGATACATTTCCCCGGGATTGTCGTTTATTCTTCCCTGGCCGCCCAGGCTGGAGAGGAGGGGCATGCGGGATACAAGCCCGGAGCAAAGAGAATCTATGGTCTGAATGCGCAGCCTGCCCGGGGAGGATTCCAGTTCCCAGCCAAGGCTGCGGCTTCTTTCCAGGACCCGGGCGGCCAGGTCCAGGGTGGTCTTTTCATGGGGTGCACCGGGTGTTTCCCCGTCAGCCGCCCGGGAGAGGGCCTGCAGGATGCGGGTGCGCATCTCCCCGGCGGCCTTGCGGGTGAAGGTGATGGCCACCACCTCTTCCGGGGCCTGGACAGTGCATAGAAGGGCCAGGGTGCGCTGGGTCAGCAGTTCGGTCTTGCCCGATCCGGCCGGGGCCTGGACTATGAATGAACGTTTAGGGTCCAGGGCTTGACTTCGCTGTGCTGCGTCTTCAATTTCAGGTGACATCAGGGGGTTCCTGTGTGGTAACTATTCACCAACTGCTGACAAATAGCCATGGTCCGGAGATTCGGCAAACAGGACGTAAAAACTCGCTCCAAGGCAGCGTAAATCAAAACCTATACATGGTATTCTCAGCCAGAAAGACAACCAAAATATGCTTTGAATCAAGTTGAGTGTTTAACGGTTTTGATTAACGCTTCCTACGTCGCTCAGATCCCGCACTTACTTTTTGGCAAGTCTTGATTTGAAAATTGGTCAGACATAGAAAAAGTAAGTGCGGGACCCAGTTTGCCGAACCCCCGGACCACTGGAGCACAAAATCATCATAGTGAATAGTTACCCTGTGTAAAAGGTTGTCCGGTTTCAAATATGCGGCAAATAGATTCCAGGTCGCACTGGCGGCAGGCGTTAGGGCTTTCCGGATCAACCCGGGCCTGGCCCTGCATGAATTCCTGGGCCAGCTTTTCCAGGCTTTTTTTCCAGTCCTGCAAAAGTTCGTCCCAGTGCTGGTAATGACTGGTAAGCTTATGGGATGCAAAGCCCTTGCAGCCGGG
The DNA here is from genome assembly GCF_003838035.1 of Desulfonatronospira sp. MSAO_Bac3. Lineage (NCBI taxonomy): Bacteria > Pseudomonadati > Thermodesulfobacteriota > Desulfovibrionia > Desulfovibrionales > Desulfonatronovibrionaceae > Desulfonatronospira > Desulfonatronospira sp. MSAO_Bac3. Next base: position 6,965 of record NZ_QYZY01000381.1, read on the forward strand.
CACTATGCCGTCCTCCTGTCCCAGGCCCACAAAGGCGCATTCTCCCTTGCGCACAACCCCGAAATAAACCCCGGCTACATGTTCGGGGCAAAACAGGGTGTAAAGGGGGACCTGGGGCTCCACCGGGCGCTTTTTGAACCATTCGGACATGGCATGCCTGCCGGACTTGTAGTCAATTACCACCAGCCTTCCGTCTTCCAGGCGATCCATCCTGTCGGCCACGACATTCAGCTCCAGCCCATTGATGCTGATGTTTGAGCGTTTCTCCAGTTCCTGAAACCGGGAGGTCATTGTCTGCGGCCTCTGGGAATGCATTTCCCGGATGGCCTGATCCACTGCCTGGTCAATCATCTGCAGACGCCTGTCGCCTGTCAGATTAAGAAGAGCAGCCTGATCCCGGCAGGATTGCCAGAAATATTCCAGGGCCGCGTGCATGATTATGCCCCTCTCGGGGGGACCCAGGCCCACGACTGGTTCTTCCAGGCTCCGGGCGTGCATGCGGTGACGGGCAAAGGCCTGGAAGGGACAGAGTGCCTGGGAGCGAAGCACCCCGGTTCCTCCGGGAGCCCGGGATGCCTGGCTCAAGGGCGGGGCCTGTTCATTCTGGAAATATTTAAGCTGCTCCCCTGGAGAAAGTCCCGCCCAGGGGTCCGGGTCGGGCAACAGCCCGGGCTCATTGAATTCCAGGCCTGATATCTCCCTTAACAGGGGGCTGGGCAAAAGTTCCAGATCCTCTTCCCGGCAGGGGTAGCTGAGTATGGCCCGGGAGGTGTTCTGCAAAAGCCTGTGCATGATCCTGCGGGCGTAATCCAGTTCATGCTGCGGGCTTGAACGGGGCATATCCAGGTGTTTCTGCAGAGATACGGGCAGAAAGGGGCTGGGCTCGGGAGACTGGGGCCAGGCCTGGTCGGTAAGCCCCATGATCCACAACTCGTCAAAGGATTCGCTTTCCGCTTCCAGCATGCCCATTATGCGTACCCGGACTTCAGGCGGTTCCGGCTGAAATATGGTCTCATTAAGTATCCGGCTGAGTGTCTGAGTCGCCTGGGACATGCCCGTGGAGGGCATTACCCGGTCCAGGCCGGCCAGGCGTTTGAGGCAGGCGTTGAAGGCCTGCACGGTCTGGTATTCATGACTGCTGAGGGTTATGTCCCCCGGCCAGCCCAGATCCTGCAGCAAAAGATCAAGATCCTGGGCCCAGGCACTGGGAGGCTGGGTTGATGGCAGCTCCTTGATCCTGGCCTGAAAGGCCTTGAGGCTCCGGGCAAGAACAAGGCAGGACCAGGATTTTGAACTGTCTGCGGCCTTGTCCAGAAGGAAGGAAAAAGAGATCTGTGGTTCGCGGGTTTTGCGCAGCAGTGTTTCCAGGCCGCTGCGGGCTGGTGTTTCACTTTTTGCCCCTTTCAGGAAAGGGGAGTTCAAGACGGCACTGACTGTCTCCAGGGGCAGGGGGTCCAGGCGCAGATCCAGAAGGTGCAGGGCAGAGCGTATCAAGGGATAGCCGGACAGCGGTCTTCCCAGGGACAGGTCATAGGCCCGCTTTTCCGGGGGCAGGGGTTCAAAGGCAGTATCCGGATGCAAAACCGCATCAAAGGTGTGTATGATTTCCTGGCGCACAGAGTAGAGATCCGGGACCACCACCCCTATGCGCTGTTCATGGTCTGATTCAAGCTTAGTGCGCACCCACAGGGCACAGGTGCGCATCTCCTGCTCCCGGTCTGCCAGGGGCATCAGGGTTATTGCGGGGTCGTTGCGGGCGGGTTCCAGGTGGTTTATCTTACAGCCAAGACCATCCAGGACATCCAGGATATGCTCCTGAACCGGGCTTAGATTTTCCAGGCCGGCCAGAACCAGGTGTGCGGGGCAAGGCAGGCAGCCCTTCTCAAACATGCGGGCCACATGCCGGGTATGCCTTGCCTCCTCCATCCAGCCGCGGCCTTGGGTATAATCCCTGAAAGCAGTGCTCCATTCCAGAAAGGCCCTGTGGTCAGGAGAGCTCCAGAGTGCCGGGTCCTGTTGGTCCTGCAGGTTCCATTGCTCAAAAAGGGTCCATGCCCGGGCCGCCTGGCGGGCTGTTTCCTCCAGGTGCAGAAGTCCCCGGGAGTGCGGGGACTGCCGGATGATATCCTCCCACAGAGAAAGCTCCTGGTCCCGGGTGATGGGCAAGGGGTGGGAAACATCCGGGTGGTGGTAGGTGATCTCTTCCATGCAGCGCATGATCCAGCTGCTCAAGGGCAGGATATCCGGAGTCTCCCAGGCGGTGCGGCCAGTTGAAGCCTGGTGGCTGGTAAAGCGCTGCAGCAGGCTGCGGCTCAGCCTGCGGTTTACTGTGAGCAGCAAAGCTCCCTCTTCCAGGGCCTGGAAAACATCCTTTTCAGAAAGATAATGGGTTTGGGGCATGGCTTGAATTATAAAGGAAAACTACAGGATTTCAAGGGGGAGAAGGAGAGTGTTTGGCTTGACAGATAGCAGGGGTTTCAAAGAAGCTCCAACATTTATAGAAAAAAAAAGCCCCAGAAAAGTATTGCCCGCCTGTAAAGCAAGAGGCCTTTATTTGCATGGTTCCGGCACCCTCTGAATGGTTACCGGGGAAGATGATGGAGATTATTGTTCCACTATGCCTGAGGGGGTGGTGCGAGCGGGTGATGAAAGTAGAGATTGAAGCATGGACTGGTCGCGAATAACCCCGTTAAACGGTATTGACGATACCATTTGGCAGTGTTAAGCGTGCATAAAACACATGGTCTCTTGCTTTTGGGATCGCTCGACATGGCCATTGCAGACTCTGCGCAGTAGCCCGTCGGCAGAATGACCAGGGCGTAAGGGAGAATATATGGACAGTCACTTAGTTCAACGCATACTTTTTCTGAATCCCTGGCTGCGGGATGAGGTGACGCCTTCGCAATTTGTCGCATCACACATTCCTGAAAATTATGTACAGCGCTCCCTTGCGCAGAGCCGCCTTGAAGAACCTATGCTCGGCAAGCCCAAGGTGCGGCTGCTCATCGGGCCACGACAGGCCGGAAAGTCAACCCTGGCCTGGCGCATGTTTCAAAAATCCGGCAGGCATCCGCTGTTTCTCCTGTGCGAGGACATGTTGATCCGCTCCTGGTGCAAAGAGGCGGTTCCTTTTCTGCGCGATCTAAAAGAACTTGTACCCGGACCTGTACCTCTATTTTTCGAAGAGGCCCAGCACCTTCCCGAGGCCGGGCTGTTCCTGAAAGGGCTTGTGGACCTGGGTTATGCGGAAGAAATCTTAGTTACGGGTTCCTCCAGCTTCCACCTGATGGCCAGGACTAGAGAGTCACTGGCTGGTCGATCCATCCGGCATAGACTTCTGCCGTTTTCCCTGGAAGAGACTGCTGCGCCCTCCAAAACTTTGCCGCCGGCATTGGTCATGGACAAGCGTCGCGGGCAGCTTGCGCGGCACTTGACTTTTGGTGGGTATCCGGAAGTCTGGTTCTCGTCTGCTCCGGAGGCTGTGCTCTGGGAGCTGATTGAGGCATTCATTCTGCGCGACGCATCAGACATGTTCCAGGTCCGGTATCCAGACGCCTTTCGCCGTTTGTTGAAGCTGTTGGCCTTTGACGTCGGCAACCTGCTGAACATGTCCAATCTGGCGCAGGACTGCGGTGTGAATCGCAAGACAGTCCAGAATTATCTGGATATCCTGGAAGAAACCCATATTGTACGACGTATTTTGCCTTTTAAGGAGGGAAAGCGTTCTGAAGTGACCCGCAATCCCAAATGCTACTTTGTGGACAACGGCATTCGTAACGTCTTACTGGGTCAAGTTTCAGAACCGGATATCCTGGAGCGACCGGACACCGGGGCGCTGGTGGAGAACTGGCTGCTGTCCGAGCTGCTCAAGAACCTGCCAATTAGATGGTCCGTGCAGTACTGGCGTTCCACCTCCAAAGCTGAAGTGGATTTTGTCCTTAGTGACGGCCATCAAGTCATCGCCGTAGAAGTCAAGGCCGGCCGCATGAGTCGTCCGGCCGTCTCTCGTTCCGCCAGGAGCTTCCTGGATGCCTATGAGCCGTCAGTTTTGTTCGTGGTCAATCTAACCCTGGATACGACTGTCATGGTGCAGGATCGTCCGGTGCGCTTCGTTCCACTGGAATCGGCCATTCCGGCTATTCTTGAGCATGGAAAAATCATGACGTCATCAAACTTTTAGTGACTTACTCCTGAAACCTTGCTTGCCCCGTGTATTTTCTTCCAATACACTGGGGTCATTAAAAACAAAAAAATTCTCACGCAAAGACGCTAAGACGCAAAGTACGCAAAGTCAAAGACGCGAAGCAGGTGTATTGTCCAAAACCGGGACACGGCTTTGGACAAGGCTGCCTTCCTTAGCGATCTTAGCGCCTTTGCGTGAAAAAAATGGGGTGCGGGCGTAGCCAGCTTTAGGTGAGTACAGGGGCAAGCCTCGCCCCGTATTTGTTTGTAAGCAGCAAAAACAAAACGACCGGCCAGGGTTAGTGAAATGTTAACAATGGAGGAAAACAGATGAGCAAGGCGGAGATAAAAAATATCTATCCGGAAGAACTGGCTGAATTTTCAGCCCGGCACAAAGAAAGCGAGTATGTGCTGGTGGATGTGCGCCAGCCCCAGGAATATACCCAGGAACATATTCCCGGAGCCAGGTTGATACCTCTGCATGAACTGGAGGGAAGGCTTGGGGAGCTGGATCCGGGCAGGCAGGCGGTCTTTTACTGCCGAAGCGGTAAGAGGTCCATGACAGCGGCTGTTCTGGCCAGGGACAGCGGGGTTTTTGATACAGACATTTTAAATCTTGAGGGCGGAATAACTGCCTATCAGAATAGAGTGCTGCCGGATTATCCCAGGGTGGACATTTTCTCCGGTTCCAGTGATTTAAAGACAGTTTTGAGCAGGGCCGTGTCCCTGGAAAAGGGTGCGGAAAAATTCTATACGGGATTTTTGGAAAGTATCAGAGATGAGAGCCTTAAAGACCAGCTTCAAAAGCTGGCAGGGCTTGAAAGGGCGCATGCCCGGGTTATTTTCGCCCAGGGAAAACACTTGTTTGATGAGGACTTTGACTCTTTTTTCAGCAAAGCAGATGACAGTATTGTTGAAGGCGGCCTGGATGTCAGCGGCTGGGCTCAAAAATTCAGGCAGGTGAACCAGGCGGAGTTGTGCCTGTATTTTCTCGAGGTTGCCCTGGAAATTGAAACTATGGCCTATGATATGTACCGCAATCTGGCAGAAAACAAAGACTATCCCCGGGAGGCAGCAGAATGTTTTTTCAGGCTCTCAGAGCAGGAAAAAGGCCACATGCGCCTTGTAGCCCGGCTGTTTAAAGATTGCGCATGATTTGCCTGCAGGGAAAAAATCAGTTAAAAATCAAAGTAAAACAGCAGCAGGCAGTTAAAAGCGTTTCTGCTTTTCCCTTGGCAACTGCCTTTTATGTGATAATTAGAAAAGCATTGCAGGTATCTGTTTAGCCCTTTTAAGGAAAGCAGGGGACAGGCACTCCGGGACCCACTTGAGCATCATTTTGTGCTTAAAATATCTCATTTTTTGGGACCATCACGCTTCAGGCGTGACGGAAGAGCCAGTCCCCATGCCACATGCAAAGCGCTAAACAGATACCATTGCAGCAGCATTTTTTGAGGACTTGTGGAATCAGACACCGGGACAGCCGATACCCCGGGCAAAATAAAATCCCCGCTTTAGTGCTGAACTTCTTAAAGCGTCCAACAGCGGAGTAGCTTATGGATCACAGAAAATTGACTCCGGAAGAGTTGTACCAGGGTTGCGATATGTCGCAGTTTCAATTTGAAACCACTGCAGAACTGGACCCCCTGAACGACCTGAGTCAGGGCGTGAACCAGCCCCGGGCGGTTCAGGCCCTGAAGTTCGGGGCGGGCATCAGGCAGCATGGTTACAACATTTTTGCCCTGGGCCCAAGCGGAATGGGCAAACACGCCTTTGCCAGACAGTACCTTTCCCGTAAGCTGGAGGAGGCTTTATCTCCCTGGGACTGGTGTTACGTGAACAACTTTGAAAATCCGGGCAGACCCAGTCTGTTGCATCTGCCCCAGGGCTGGGGCAACGCCCTGGCCCAGGATATGGAAAAACTGAGCCAGGAGGTCCCCAATGCCTTGAAGGGAGCCTTTGAGAGCGAAGAGTATCAGAACCGGGTTCAGGCCATTCAACAGGAATTCAAGGAGTATCAGCAAAGCGTGTTCGAGGAGCTGCAGCAAAAGGCCAGACAGAAAAACCTTACTCTGCTCAAGACCCCAAGCGGGCTCAGCTTTGCTCCGATGCAAAACCAAGAGATCATGTCCCCTGAGGAGTTCCAGAAACTGGACGAAGACCGGCGTAAGCAGCTGGAAAAGGACATGGAGGAAATGCAGAATGAATCCCAGCGCATGTTCCAGAAGTTTCCAGCCTGGCAGAGGGATATGCGCCAGAAGATTTCGGATCTGAACCACGAAGTGGCCCAGTATGCCCTGGGGCCCATGATCAACGAGATCCGGGAAAAATATCAGGACAACCAGGATGTAAGCAGTTTTCTGGACGCAGTTTCTGAGGATATCATTAAAAACGTGCAAACCATCCTGGAAGGCGATAAACACCAGGCAGAGGGTTCTGGTCAGCAGCATCCTGCAGCCATGGGGGAATCCGGGGGCCGGGAGCAGATAATGCGCAGGTACCGGGTCAATGTCCTGGTGGACAACAGCCAGACTCAGGGGGCACCGGTAATCTATGAGGACAACCCCACTTATGCCAATCTGGTGGGCCGGGTGGAGCATCAGCCCCTGATGGGTGCCCTTATCACGGATTTTAATCTCATCAACCCGGGGGCCTGGGACGGCCTGAAGCGGGCCCTGATCTCCCAGCAGATCAAGATTGAATCTCTGGCCGAGATGTTCAGCCTCATAAGCACCATTTCCCTGGAACCGCAGCCTGTGCCTCTGGATATAAAGGTGGTCCTGGTGGGCAGCCCCCTGGTATATTACCTGCTGAAAGAGTTCGACCCTGAATTTTCCAAGCTTTTCAAGGTGGCTGCCGATTTTGACACGAGCATGGACTGGAACGAGAATCACCAGGAATTTTTTGCCAGGTTCATGGCAGGGGTCATCCAGGAGGAAAAGCTGAAACCATTTCATAAAACCGGTGTGAGCAGGCTTCTGGAACAAAGCGCCCGCAAGGTACAGGATCAGAAAAAACTGTCAACCCATATCCAGGGACTTACCGACCTCATGCGCGAAGCTGACTACTGGGCCGGGGAAAATGGCCGGGAATCCGTTGCAGACGTGGATGTAGAGCAAGCCATTGAGGCCTCGGTCTTTCGCAGCGATCGCATGCGCGAGCATATCCAGGAAGCCATCCAGCGCGATATCATGTTGATTGATACACAGGGGTGGCAGACCGGCCAGATTAACGGGCTTTCGGTCATGGGCATGGGAGATTTCATGTTCGGCCGTCCGCACAGGATCACCGCCCGTATCCGCCTGGGCAAGGGCGAGGTCATAGATATCGAGCGCGAAGCAAAATTGAGCGGTCCCATACATTCCAAGGGAGTACTCATCCTGTCCGGATTCCTGGGCTCCAGATACGCCCCGGACCTTCCCCTGTCCCTGTCCGCCAGCCTGGTATTCGAGCAGTCCTACTCCGGTATTGAGGGGGACAGCGCTTCCTCTGCCGAACTGTTCTGTCTGCTCTCCGCCATATCCGGGGTGCCCCTCAATCAGTCCCTGGCGGTGACCGGTTCTGTGAATCAGCACGGAAGGATCCAGGCCATCGGAGGGGTCAACGAAAAAATTGAAGGTTTTTTCGATATCTGCAGGGAAAGGGGATTGACCTCCAAGCAGGGAGTGCTCATCCCGGAAGCAAACCTGACCCACCTCATGCTGCGCCGGGACGTTGTTCAGGCAGTGGAGCGGGGTGAGTTTCACATATATCCGGTAAGCACTGTGGACCAGGGCATGGAAATCCTTACCCAACGCTTTGCCGGGGAAGCTGACTCCCAAGGGGAGTATCCTGCAGAGAGCATCAACGGCCTGGTCCAGAAACGCCTCAAGGAACTCTCGGAAAAACGAATGCAGTTTGCTTCCGGTGACAAGCAGGGAGGAGAGTCTTGAAGCAGGATAAGCATTTTACTGAGTTTAAACGGATTCTGGTGCCCTTAGATGCTTCTGAGCACAGCCTGTCCGCTCTAAAGGCTGCAGTGGAACTGGCTGCGGCCCAGGGCGCGGAGCTGGAGGCCCTGTTTGTAGAGGATGCCGATCTGTTCAGACTGTGTGATTTTCCCCTGGCCCGGGAAGTGTCTTTCTGGGGTATTTCGGGTCGCAGCATGCAGCGTACGGAAACGGAAAGACAGCTGCGTATAGTGGCCGGCCGGTTGCAGCGGGCCCTGGAGGAGTTAGCTGCCGGGCAAAACGTGCCATTTAAGTTCCGGGTAACCCGCGGCGGGGTCCCCAAGGAGATTCTGGATGCCTCCAGGCAGGCGGATCTGACCATTATGGGCCGGACAGGATGGTCGCAGCTTCGAGGTCAGAGAATGGGATCCGCTGCGAAGGCCATTATCAGTCAGGGCCGCGGCCTGACATTGATCATGGATGAAGGATCCAGGTTCCAGCCGCCGCTGCAGGTTCTTTTTACCGGAACCAGACTCTCGGAAACCACGCTGGAACTGGCCCTGGAGATGAGCCGGAAATGGGGCTTTTCCCTGGTAGTACTCATTGCGGCGCATGAACCGCAGACTAGCGAGGATATGCAGGGCAGGGTGCAGGACATTGTTTCCCGGCATGAGTCCGGGGCAGGCCTGTACGTGGTGCGGGGAATGGATCCACGGAAAATCAAGCTGGCGGTCGGCGCTCATGGGTCCGGGCCGGTCTTTGTGCCCTGCGAGGACCCTGGTC
>NZ_QYZY01000382.1:0-21348 GCF_003838035.1 Desulfonatronospira sp. MSAO_Bac3
GTCCTGGGAGACCTCTCACGCACACGCACCTGCATGGGCAGCAGGTCTTCTTCATCCAGTTCATATCCATGGTTCACCTCCACCACGGAAAAAAGGCCGGTGGCCATAAGATCCCGGCGCAGACCCTCCATTTGCGGCGCTCTGAATTCATCTCCTGTTTCCCAGGGGACCCTTTCCAGGACCACTTCCTCCTGCACCCGTTCCAGGCCGACTATTTCCATGTCCCCGAAACCGGCCCGGGGACCGGGATCGAAGGCCAGATATACGATTGCGCTGTTATCTGCATGATCAATGACCACCTCCTGGACCCGGGTCCTGGGAAAAGGATGGCCCCGGGCCTTTAAATAGCTGTCCAGCTTTCGTGTGGACTCCTTGACCGTGGAAGACCGGATCCTTTCACCCTTGTACAGGCCGAGCACTTCAGGGTCGGGCACTTCCCCTTCCCAGTCGGAGTCCTTGGGAATGATCTCCACATCTTCAATGAGAAATTCCGGGCCCTGGTTGACCTCAAACACTACACGCACAGGGGTCTCATCTTCATGGATGGTGTAGGTGATGTCCGGGGCGTAATATCCAAAGGACCGAAGAGCTCCGACAAACTCCGGGATGTCGTCCCTGACTCTTCTTTTTAACTGAGAAACGCTCACCAGCGGCCGTTCTTTAAGGGCGACGGTATCCGATACCTGGTTTAGTATCTGGCGCATGCGCGAATCAATGTCCCCGCGGAACTCGGTCTCATATGAGGTCGCTGCCGGGTCCTGCTCCTGCTGGTCCGCGGAGGCATAGCCCTGCAGGCCGTACAGAAGCAAAGCCAGAAAAAAAAGGATGGAGATCTTGGTTGTCATGGGGGGATAATATTCAAGAACACTTGCCGGGGCAAGGACTTGTCGACCTGAACCCAAAAATATTGGTGACTGTTTTCACTTACTGCTCAACAGAATCGCCCGGAAGGTCCATGTCCATCCAGGACACAACCGGGCTATCCGATATAATTGGGTATATTATTGAACAGGTCAGTGGTGAAGGTGACCATCTTTTCCATTATCCAGGGAAAGGAAAACAGAAGAGCCAGAAATATGGCAATAATTTTGGGGACAATGGTCAGGGTCATTTCCTGGATCTGGGTGGCGGCCTGCAGGATGCTTATGGTTATGCCCACTATCATGCCGATGCCCAGCATGGGCAGGGAAATCATCAAAGTGGTCTCGATGGCGTGCCTGGCAAAACCTACTACAAACTCGGGTGTCATAATGCTGACTCCATGTCGGGTTAGAAATTCTTTTTTGTTTATAACTCTGGACGATCAGATACTATCGCGTAACACTCTTAATTTGCCGCACTTTTCAATATCTCAAATGTCCATATATACTTAAGACACATCCACTTGAAATCATGCAGTTTTTTATATAGCTCAGATAACTGTTCACCAAGATAATGATCCATACCACTCAACCCCCGAATCCCCTGATCCCACAATTCCCCAATCCTGAATTCCTCAATCCCCCAATCCCATAATAAGCCGTCAGACGAAGCTGTTGACCAGCGACCCCACCAGCAGGTTCCAGCCGTCCACCATGATGAACAGCAAGACCTTGAAAGGCATGGAAATCATCACCGGGGGCAGCATCATCATGCCCATGGACAGAAGAATACTGGCCACCACCATATCCAGGATCAAAAAGGGTATATATATGAGAAATCCGATCTGAAAAGCCGTCTTGAGCTCACTGATCATAAACGCCGGAATAAGCAGCATGGTGGGCACATCTTCTCGGCTTTCGGGCCTTTCCATCCCGGTGATGGAGTAAAATACGGAAAGGTCACGTTCCCGGGTATGCTTGAACATGAACTCCCGCATGGGACCCTCCGCCCTGGACAGGGCCTCTTCATGGCCGATTTCTTCGTTGAGATAGGGCTGCAGGGCAGTCTGGTTTATTTCCGACCCGATGGGAGCCATGATGGCCACGGTGAGAAATATGGCCAGGGCCGCCAGCACCTGGTTTGGAGGCATCTGCTGGGTGCCTATGGCGTGCCTGATAAAGGAAAATACGATGATAATGCGGGTGAAGCAGGTGATGGTCAAAACTATGGCCGGGGCCACAGACAGGATGGTAAGCAGGAAAAGTATTTCCAGGGCGACAGCAATGTTGTCCGGCTGAGCCTCTTCTCCGGAAAGCTGCAGCGACAGGGAAGGCAGTACTGGGTCCTGGGCCTGCGCCAGTACAGGCCACAAGACAAAGGCCAGGCTAAGTACTGTCCAGGTCAGAGCTTTTCTGATTAAGCACCTTGGAAAAATCTTGTTCTTGTTCATGGTCCGCATCCATTTCTTTTAACAGATTGATCTGGGTGTCGGTGACCCCCAGTACCAGGTATTTATTCAAGAAACGGACCACAACGATATTTTTCCTGGGACCCAGGCTCATTACGGCCTTGGTCTGTAGATATTCCGACCCTGACCTGCCTAATCCGGCCTTATGGCCGTATTTTTTCAGCAGGTAATACAAAAGAAAAATCAGGGCGAGAATAAGAAACAGGGCTGCAGCCATTTTAATCCCGGCCAGGCCCATGTCCATGGAATTTCCAACTGCGTTATCCAAGCTGCTTGATCCTTTCAACAGGGCTTATGATGTCTGTAAGCCTGATTCCGAACTTTTCATTGATGACCACGGCCTCCCCCCTGGCTACCAGCTTCCCGTTTACCAGCACCTCCATGGGCTCGCCGGCAAGCTTGTTCAGCTCTATCACCGAGCCCTGGCCAAGCTGGAGAAGCTCGTTTATGAGAAGCTGGGTGCCGCCTAACTGGGCAGTCACCGTCAAAGGAATGTCCAGGATGAAATCCAGGTCTCTCTTGGTGCCTTCGGGCTTCTTTTTGGCATCCTCTGTCAAGTCTTTGAACTGGGCCTCCTTGCTCTGAGAGGACAGGGACTTCTGCTTCTGCTCATCCTTGAAGCTTTCCTCTTCTTCAGAAGCCAGGGCTTTGGCCCATTCATCCGCCAGATCGTCCTGGGACATTTCAGAGGACTCATCCTCCTGCTGCTGAGCGGTTTCCTTTTCCTGGTCAGCGGAAGGTTCATCCTCCTGCTCTTCCAGGGCCTTGGCCCATTCTTCGGCCAGTTTATCCTGATCGTTTTCTTCCTTGTTGTTGGGGCTCATAATCAATCCTTGATTCTAAAAGTTGGTCTCCTCTTCCTGGACCACCTGAAACGCCTTGTTGCCCTTGGTGAATCCCGGAACTCCGTGGAATTTTAAAACACCCTGCACGTAAGCCTTGAGCAGATCCTCCTGGTCGGTGTCCAGCATGAGAATATCCCCTGCCTCCATGTTCAGAAGCTGCCTTCCGGTGATCTGAGTTTTGCCCATGGTTACATTAAAGTCCACGGGGATTTCCAGCAGTCTTTCCTTGAAACGGCTGAGCCAGGCATGATCCACTTCCAGACGCTCAGACTGGTATGAGGCATAAAGCTTGGAGCGTATGGGCTCTATGGTGGCGTAGGGCAGGCAGACCACCATGGAGCCTATGGCGTTTTCCAGTTCCACCTCAAAGGTCACCACCACGACCACGTCGCTTGGAGGTACTATGGTGGCGAACTGCGGATTGACCTCGGACCTGGTGAGCTCGATGTTTACCTCATGTACAGGGCGCCAGGCGTCTTCCAGGTTGGAAAGCAGCATCTTGGACACCTTGACCACGATGCTTTGCTCAATGGGAGTAAAGTCCCGGCCCTCTATCTTGGGCTGCGAGCCTGTCCCGCCGAAAAAATTTTCCACCAGGGCGAATACCAGCCTGGTGTCGATTATCATTAGAGCGTTGCCGCGCAAAGGATCTATCTTGAAAATATTAATGCTGGTGGGCACCGGCAGGGAGCGCATGAAGTCCCCGAACTTGGACATGTCTATGGATATGGGGTTGAAATCCACCCTTTTGCGCATGGCATTGGCCATGGTATTGGTAGCCAGCCTGGCAAAGCGGTCGTTGATGATTTCCAGGACCGGCATGCGGCCCCGGATTATGCGGTCCTGGTTGGACAGGTCAAAGGTTACTACCCCGGAGTCCTCTTCAGGCACATCGGTTTCAGTCTCGACTTCCCCGCCGGTGAGCCCCTGCAGCAGGGCATCCACTTCTCCCTGGTCAAGTATCTTGTTCATAAATAATCCACTGCCTCACTGCACCACAAACTCTGTAAAATAAACCTTATATACCTTGTTCTGCCCTATGACCTGGTTTATACGCTCCACGATCTCGTTTCGCAGGTGGATTTTCCTGTCCATGGTGCGCAGGTCCTCAAAAGTCTTGCTGGACAGCAAAAGAAGGATGGCATCCCTGACCTGGGGCCTCTGGTCCTCCAACTCATTGGCGGCGCTGCGATTCACCGCCTCCACCTCCAGGGTGGTCCGCAGGTATCTGCGCCCCAGGGGGTCCGCAAGATTGACCACGAAGGGTTCCAGCTCCACCATGACCGTATCCCTGGGCCTTTCGTCCCGCTCCGGGGCATCCGGGTCATCCGGATCACTGTCCCGCTGCTCCATGAAGTAGTTGTAGCCGAAAAAGCCGGCAGCGCCCAGCACCCCAAGGATGAGCAAAATAAGAATGAGCTTTAGCCACAGAGGGCGCTTTTTCTTTTCTTCCTTGCCGTCTACATTATTTGCTTTCTTTTTATCTGCCATAAGATTTTCCGTTTAATTTAGTATAATCTGTATATTTTTTCAGAAGTTGTAAAGAAGCAGAAAAATTTTTACCTCTGGACTTTTTACGGATGCCCGCCTGCGTGCTCCCCTGCATGGCAACCCGGATCACATATATGTATCCGGGGTCTTTTTCAGCAGAATCTCCACCCGCCGGTTGCGCGCCCTGCCCTCTTCGGTCTCGTTGTCACCCACCGGGAAGTGCTCGCCGTAGGCAGACACAGAAAGCCTGTGCTGCTCCACATCATTTATGAGCAGATACTCCATGACAGCCATGGCCCTTTCTGCTGCAAACTCGTAGTTATCCATGTGGATTCCCGGGATATTGTCCGTATACCCGGCCACGTTCACCGGGGCCGGCCAGGCCTTGACTAAGGGGATGACCTGGTCCAGAATCTGTCTGGCCTGGGGCTGCAGACGGGTCTCGGCAAACGGAAACAAAAGCTCCCCGGTCATCATCAGGGCTATTCCTTCCGGACGCATCAAAATCTCCAGGTTTTCCTCCAGGGTACTTTTACTGATCTCCGGAGGAAGCTCTTCCTCAGGAAAAAGAAGGTCCTTGATGCGGTCCTCTTTCTCCAGAATCTCCCATGGATTCTCCAGCACATCCTCGATAATGACGAATTCATCCGGAAGCCGACCGGCCGTCTTGGGAGTCAGAAAACCTGTATCCTGCTGAAATACCGTCACGATTTCCTGTATATACTCCCGGTCTAAGGAGGCCATGCTCAGGACCAGGACAAAAAAAGTCAGCATGACGGTCACCAGGTCTGAAAAGGTGAACATCCAGATGGGCTTGGGTGCGCCGCCCTTTTTGGATTTTTCTCTGGCCAACCTTATCCCTCGGACACTTTAAATTTAAAGATCAAAAATAAAATCACGGTACTCCACCTGGTCAGGATCATCAGGCACCCTGCGCCCGGCTTCCTCAGCCTCCAGGTGCCTCCAGGAAGGATTGCGCCTGTCCAGGACGATTTCCACTCTGCGGTTCTGCCGCCGGTTGGCCTCGGTACGGGTGCCGTACCTGGGCTGAAACTCGCCGAATGCCTCCAGACGGACCATTTCAGGGTCCACCCCCTGCTCCATGATGTAGCGGTAGACATTCAGGGCCCGGTCCAGGGACAGACGCCATGTAGGATTTATAATGACGTCATCCTTCAGGGCCTGCCATCCGGCTCCAAACTCGTCCCGTACCAGGGATGTATGACCGGCAAGCAGCACAGGATATTCCAGATCCTTGAGTACCGGCACCACCTTGTCCAGAACCTCTATGCCCTCACTGGAAAGCTCAGTTTCGCCGGGTTCATAAAGAAGCTCTGTATTGATGGAAAAGATCTGCACAAATCTTTTTTCCAGAAAATTAAGGTCCTTTCGCTTGTCATCCCACAAAAGGGGCATCAACTGCTTCAAATCCCCGACGTCTTCATCGAATGGCCCGGGCTCCAAAGCTCCCTCGATCTCCATAAGATCCAGGACATCCACTTTGCCGGGGCCCATTCCCTTGCCGAATGTACCCTGGATGGCCCCCATGACCATTTCGATCTTGCGCCGGTCCTCAAACGAAGCATAGGTAATGAGCAGAACAAAGACAGTAAGAAGAAGAAGCATCAAAGACAGAAATGGAAGCAGCCAGGGTTCCACATCATCATCTTCTTCTTTTTTTTTCCTGTTGGAACGCGGCATATCTTTAATCCGAACTGCGCCTTATTTTTGGCGGCAGGTAACTGTTGAACTTTTCTTCTATAATCCTTGGGTTTTCACCTTTGGATATACACAGGATGCCTTCAAGCATCATTTCCTTGACAAGTATTTCTTCCTTGCTCCTGGTCTTTAATTTGCCGGACATGGGGACAAACAGGACGTTGGCCAGAATTACGCCGTAAAATGTCGTAATCAAAGCAATGGCCATGGCCGGACCGATGGCAGCCGGGTCGTCCAGGTCCTGCAGCATGAGCACCAGTCCGATAATTGTCCCGATCATGCCCATGGCCGGGGCAAAGGCCCCCATGGCCCCCAGGATGTCCGCGCCGGTCTGATGCCTGTCCTCAATATGTGATATCTCGGTCTCCATGATCTCCTGGATGGTCTGGGGTTCCATTCCATCCACAGTGAGCTGCAGTCCTTTCTTGAGATAAGGGTCGTCAACTTCCTTGATCACCGGCTCCAGGGAGAGGATCCCTTCCCTGCGGGCCTTGTTGGCGTATTGTATGAACTGCTCGGTTATAGACGCAGGGTCTTCGACTTTTTTCATGAAAGCGTGCTTTATCACACCCACCAGTCCCAGCACATGTCCCAGGGGATAGTTGACCATGGTTGCACCTATGGTCCCCCCCAGTACTATAAGAGCCGCCGGAAAATTGATAAAAACAGCCGGACTTCCGCCCAGGGTGATGGCTGTAATGAACAGGCCGAACGCGATGACTATGCCGAGTACAGTGGAAATATCCATGAGGACCCTGTTATTATTGTCGTTTTAGCCCTTTTCCGGGTGAAATAAATACTGCCATATTCTTTGGCCCAGATCTGGTTGAACCTGGTAAACAAAAAAAGATACAGGTGATTAAAGTTCTCCTGCAAGGTTTATCGGCCCAGGGCCGTATTTTGTTTAATGTTTATCCCGCGTAAGCATTGAAGGTGCACCCGGGCCTTGGCCCCATAAGCAGGCTGCCTACCCGCACCAGGGTGGCCCCCTCTTCCACCGCCTGGACAAAATCCTGGGACATGCCCATGGACAGATGGGGAAGCCTTCTGCCTGTTTCCTGCTCCAGAGTGTCCCGCATCTTTCTCAGTCCTGTAAAATAGGGCCTGGATTCTTCAGGGTCATCCGCCAGGGGGGGCATGAGCATAAGCCCCTGCAGGTCCAGGTGATCCATCTGTTTTGTCTCCCGGATAAGTTCCGGCACTTTGTCCGGAACTACGCCTGCCTTTTGAACTTCTCCGGCCAGGTTGACCTGGATGAGCACCGGCTGGACAATCCCCAGTTCTGCAGCCTTTTTATGCAAGGCACGCGCCAGTTTTACGGAATCCAGGGAGTGAAACAGGAAAAACCGTCCTGGGATGAACCTGGCCTTGTTGCTCTGAAGACTACCTATAAGATGCCATTTTATTTCCAGATTTTCAAGGGCTTTGATCTTTTCCATTCCTTCCTGGACATAGTTCTCCCCGAAATGCACCTGCCCGGCTGCCGCCAGGGCCCGGATCCTGTCCAGGGGCTGTTTTTTGGAAACAGCCACAAGACTCACCTTCCTTTCCGGGTCTGCACTTTTTTTCAAGGCAGCCTCAATTTTTTTCCTGACTCTGTCCAGGTTGTCTGCCATTTGCTGCTTTGTTTGATCCTCAGGTAAATCCCGGCTCAACATATTTCCTTCTCCTGCTCAAAAGTAAACTCAGCCGGCTCTGTGTCATCCTGTCCCGGAGCCCCCAGCCTGGCGAAGATCAGGTATCCGGTATGCGCAACCATGCGGTCCTCGGGCCTTAAGCGCTCAGGCACCGGCTTGTATCTCCTGACCAGGATTTCCAGCACCTCCACTGAGCTGAAGGGGCCATCCTGCATGGCTGACAGAAGGGTGCTGACCTGATTCACCGTAGGCAGCAGAAAACCCACCGGAGCACCGGGAATCAAGGCCCCGGGGATATGCTCCAGGTACTCCCAGGGGGTGCGCACGTCCAGAAAAAGAGCATCAGCCTTTTCAATGCCGAATCCCTGCTCGATATCGCCGTCTGCGATCTGTACCCTTGACTCCAGTCCTATTTTTTCCAGGTTTTCCCTGCACAGGGAGGCAAACTCCTGCCTTCGCTCAAAAGAATAAACCCGCCCGGCGTCCCCGACAAACCAGGCCAGGGCCGTAGTCAAAGCCCCGGATCCGCACCCGGCCTCTATAACCCTGCATCCTGGGCCGATGCCCAACTTGATGATAATATATCCGATATCCTTGGGATATATTATCTGGGTACGGCGCTTGACCGATTTGATCAGATCGTACAGGGTGGGCTTGAGCACGGTATATGCCCTGCCTAAGTGCGTATGCACCACAGCCCCGTATCCCTGGTGCACGACATTTTGCATTTGAAGCTGGCCGTCATTGGTGTTAAGGACATCTTCTGTCTGCAACACGCGAAAGTAACGCTTGCCCTTGGGGCTGACCAGCATTACCAGTTGTCCTGGTTCAATCATTAATTATCCTCCGGGTTGACTTGGATCAGCGATTATTGAAATATTCTTTTGCAGGCTTTAAACCAGAATTCTCGGGCGGCACATGTTTTCTGGCAAAATATAACAGGCTTGAGCAAACAGGGATCCATCCTCTGTAATGATTCACCAGGGGAATGCTTTTGCCGGGACCAGAATCAGGATCGAACCAGAACCCATTATCCATTAATCCCTCAATCCACAGAATCCATTATGCCCTGTTTTATATATGATCTCAAGACTGCAGATTCGGGCCGAACATCCACAGGAGACCTGATCTCACATGGCTGATTACCTGTTTGGACCGGTCATGTCATCCAGGCTGGGCAGGTCCCTGGGCATTGACCTGCTGGGGGACAGGATATGCTCATTCGACTGCCTGTACTGCGAATCAGGCCCAACCACGCAAAAAACCATGGTCAGGCGGGAGTATGCAGATTCCGGGATAATCCTGGCCGAACTGGAAAAGTGGCTGAATGACAACCAGGGGGATAAGCCGGATCATATAACCCTGGGGGGAGAGGGCGAACCCTGCCTGAATCTGCAGCTGGGCAAAATCATCCGGGACATAAAAAAAATCGAGCCGGACATTCCCCTGGCAGTCCTGACCAATTCCTCACTTCTGGGGGACCCTCAGGTACGAAAGGAACTAAGGAATGCAGAAGTTGTTTTACCCTCTCTGGACACATTGGTCCAGGAGGAGTTTATACGCCTCAACCGGCCCTGTGCCGGCCTGGACATCCAGGAAATCGCCAGGGGCCTCGAAACTTTCTGCAATAAATTTTCAGGAAGGGTCCTGCTGGAGATCCTTCTGGTCCCGGGAATAAACGATTCCCGGGAAAACATGGAAAAAATCACCGCTTTTTTAAAGGACCTGGACCATGAACGGGTGGACCTGACGGTAATGAGCAGGCCCGGCGCACACATGCAGCTCAAAACACCTGATCATGAGACCCTGCACAGATGGCAAAGAGCCCTGCACACCCCTTTGACAGGGGCGGAAACGGGCACAGGGCCCGGCACCAGGGGCAGAGCTGCAAGCGTTTCCACCATAATGGATTCCATCCGCCGCCGGCCACAGACCCTGGAACAGCTCTGCAGCGCACTGGGGATCACCCCGGAAGAAACCTCTGCCATGCTTGACCAGCTGATCCAGGAACAAAAAGTCCGTGCCCTGGGGCACAGGAAAGAAAAATTTTACACTTTAAAGGAATTTTAAATGAGCAACGCCCAGAAAAGAAAAAGAAAGATGTTTTTAAGCGTTCTGCCCGGGGAGCAGATCGAACTGGTCCTGGCCCTGGACGGGGTGATCCAGGAATACTACGTGGAGATGCTGGGGCAGATCAAGACCAAGGGCAATATCTACAAGGGTAAGATTCACAATATTGACCAGGCCCTGCAGGCTGCGTTCATCAACTACGGAACAGGCAAGAACGGCTTTTTGCAGGTGGACGAGGTTCACCCCGAATACTACCAGGCGGAAGTAAAGCCGGGCAAAGGCCACAAGTACCCTCCCCTGCAGAAAGTCTTAAAGCCCGGACAGGAACTTCTGGTCCAGGTGGTCAAGGAGCCCACCGGCAACAAGGGCGCTTTTCTAACCACATATCTTTCCCTGCCCGGGCGCTATTTCGTGCTGACCCCTGGCCGCGAACAGCTGGGCATCTCCAGAAAAATCGAGGACGAAAAGGAGCGCGAAAGGCTCAAAGGCATAGTTCAGGAACTCAAGCTTGACGAAGGTCTGGGGGTCATAGTCCGCACCGTCAGCGAGGGGCAGAACAAGACATCTTTGTCCAGGGATCTGCAGTTTTTAAAGCGCCTGTGGAAGGAAGTACGCAAAAAAGGGGTGGCCGAAAAAACCCCTGCCCTTATTTACGAGGAAAAAGACCTGGCCTTCAGGGCCGCCCGGGATTACCTTACAGAGGATGTATCCGAGATCTGGGTGGACAATGAAGAGGTGGCCCAGCAGGTTCAGGAGTTTGTAAACCTGATATTTCCCAGGCGTAAAAAAATGGTCCGCATCCACAGCGACCCTGAAAAGACCCTGATGGAACGCTTCAACCTGGAAAAGCAGATCAGCCAGATATTTTCCAGGGAGGTGGAGCTGCCCAGCGGAGGACGCCTGGTTTTCGACCAGACGGAAGCCCTCATGGCCGTGGACATCAATTCCGGAAAGATAGGCGGAGAAAAGGATTTCCGGGAAATGGCCTTCAAGACCAATCTGGAAGCCGCTGAAAACATCCCCAGGCAGCTCATGCTGCGTGACGTGGGCGGCCAGATTGTCATAGACTTCATCGAAATGCGCGACAAAAAACACATAAGCCAGGTGGAGAAGGCTCTGCGTGCGGCTCTCAAGTCGGACAAGGCCCGTACTGATGTAAGCCGCATTTCCAGATTCGGCCTGATCCAGCTGGTACGCCAGAGACTGGGTATTTCCGCCTTGTCCGTAATCATGGAAAGCTGCAGACACTGCCAGGGTACGGGAACCATCCGCAACCTGGAGTGGCAGGCCCTGCAGGCCCAGAAGGAAATCTACCGCCTGCTGCGCAGAAAAAGCTGCCCCTCCCCCCTGGAATTTCCGGTGGACCAGGATCTGGCGGTTTATCTCTTGAACCACAAACGGGACAAACTGGTGCACATGGAGCAGCAGTTCGACAACCAGGTCCTGATTACACCCAGGGAGGGCTGAAGGCTTGGCCTCCAGGGTACTTCTGCACATCTGCTGCGGTCCGTGTTCGGTGTTTCCGGTGACTTCACTTCTGGAGCAGGGCCATGAGGTAATGGGATTTTTTTACAATCCAAACATCCAGCCCCTGCAGGAATACCTTTTGAGACGGGAGGCCGCAGAGCAGGCTGCCGGCGAGCTTGGCATCAGGATGATTTTTCAGGATCAGGACGTGGATCCCCGGGTCTTTCTGCGCCAGGTGGCCTTTCGCGAAGACAGAAGATGCTTTCTTTGCCATCAGATGCGCCTGGAACGTACACTCTCAGCAGCCCGCAGGGGCGGCTTCGATTTTTTCTCCACAACCCTTATGTTCAGCAGAATGCAGCCTTTTGAACAGATCCAGGCCCTGGGCAAGACCCTGGAGACTGAAAAATGCCGATTTCTGGACCAGGATTTTCGCACAGGCTGGAAACAGGGAACAGAAAAATCCCGGGCCATGGGACTTTATCGCCAGAATTACTGCGGCTGCATCTACAGCGAGTTTGAAAGATTCAAGAGCAGCCTGCCACAAAATGAACAGTAGTTTTTCACCGCTACTGCAAACCCCTTTGTACGGCTTATGCTGCTCTATATTCACGTTCCTTTCTGCCGCACAAAATGCGCCTACTGCGCTTTTGCCTCCCAGGAGTATATCCAGGAGCCCGCCGCTGTCTACCTGCGCCTTGTGCAGCAGGAGCTTGAGGTACGCAGCAGACAGATACAGCACAGAAAAGTAAGCAGCATATACATAGGCGGCGGCACCCCCACTGTACTCCCCGTTGCATCCCTGGCCCGGATTGTGGACGCTGTATACAAAAACTTTGACCCCGTACCTGGATGCGAATTCACCCTGGAGGCCAACCCGGAGAACATCCTGGATATGGATGACCTGCAGGTCTTTTCCTCCATGGGTATAAACAGGATCAGCCTGGGGATGCAGAGCCTGGATGACCAGCTCCTGGGCACTCTGGAACGGGGGCACGATTCCAGGCAGGCCATAAAAGCCGCCCGCATGATCCGCCAGGCAGGCTTCGCCGTACTGAGCCTGGATTTCATCTGGGGGATTCCCGGGCAGACCCTCAAGGGCTGGCTGGGTGAACTGGCTCATGCAGTTCATCTTGCACCGGACCATTTATCCTGCTACGGCCTGGGCCTTGAGCCGGGCACCAGGCTCACGGCCCGGATCCGGGCCGGGGAACTGGAAATGCCGGAGGAACGTGCCCAGGCCAGAATGTATATGCACGGTGCCGAATACCTGGAGTCCTGCGGTTTTTTGCAGTATGAAATATCCAATTTTGCCCCTATGGGATACAGCTGCAAGCACAACCTGGGATACTGGGCAGGAGAGCCCTTTCTGGGAGCAGGCCCTTCAGCTGTATCTACAATAGACGGCACCAGGTGGCAAAACCCCCCGGCAATCCGCGACTACCAGGCCCTGGGGGGAAAAAAATTCAGTGACCTTGAATTTGAAAGACTCTCTTACACCCGTAAAGTCAATGAACTGGTCATGCTTTCCCTGCGGACCTCTAAGGGGCTCAATCTACATGATTACAAAAAACTCACAGGCCAGAGCTTCAGCCGCAGGTACGCCGGGGTAATCAAGGCCCTGCATCAGAACAACCTGATACGCATGGCCCATGGCTATCTGCGCCTCACCAGAAACGGCATGCTGGTCAGCGACAGCATCCTGGAAAAATTCATGGAGTAGCACTACAATAAAACTTTTTTTTCAACCATTAACAATTAACTGATAACTTTTAACTCGCAAGATGAACAGCACAAACAAGATAATCACAGCCCCCGACTTTGCAGAAAAAAGACACAGCCTTTTGCGTCAAAAAATTGTATTCACCAACGGCTGTTTTGACCTCCTGCATGCCGGTCACGTGGACTACTTAGAAAAAGCGCGCTCCCTGGGGGATCTGCTGGTGGTGGGTGTAAACAGCGACTCATCAGTAAAGCGCATCAAGCCGGGTCTTGACCGACCGGTGAATACCGAAACCGACCGGGCCAGGGTCCTGGCCGGCCTGGGCTGCGTGGATCAGGTAATTATCTTCGGGGAGGACACTCCGTACAGTCTCATAGAAAAGGTACGCCCGAACATCCTGGTCAAGGGAGGGGACTGGCCAGTGGAAAAAATCGTCGGCCGGGACATTGTCCAGGGCCTCGGCGGGGAGGTGCTGAGCATCCCCTTTATCCGGGACTGCTCCACCACCGGTATCCTGGAAAGAATCAAACGCGGCTTCTGACAGAGCGGCTACTTTTTCTTCCCTGCCTGTTTCTTTTTGCTGCCGCCCTGGGTGGTCTTGCGGGTCTGAGCGCTTTCCTGAGCCTGGCTGCCGGGGCCTGATTCATCCAGGTGCAAAAGAGCCTGCATCTGCTGAAAACTCTGCTGCAGGGTGAATTTCTCCTCGATGTCCTGGCGCAGAAAATCATTGATGGGCCTTACCAGCCGCACTGCCTGATCTATCTCCTGGTTGCTGCCCTTGACGTAGGCCCCGATATTGATCATATCCTCCACCTTTTCGTAGGCTGCCAGAAGGCGGATGACCTTTTGCCCGGCTTTGACCACGTCCTCCGGGGTCACGTCTTTTCTGAGCCTGCTGACGCTTTTTAAGACATCAATGGCCGGAAAATGGCCCTGGTCAGCCAGTTCCCGGGTGAGCACGATATGCCCGTCCAGGATTGAACGTACCGCGTCGGCCACGGGCTCGTTAAAGTCGTCTCCTTCCACCAGTACGGTATAGATGCCGGTGATGCTGCCTTTACCGCTCTTGCCTGTTCGTTCCAGGAGCTTGGGCAGATGGGAAAATACCGTTGGAGTATATCCTCTGGTGGTGGGAGGTTCGCCAGCGGCCAGGCCCACTTCGCGCGCAGCCATGGCAAACCTGGTCACGGAATCCATCATGAGCAGGACGTCCTTGCCCTGGTCCCGGAAATACTCAGCCATGGCCGTAGCTGCATAGGCCGCCCGCATCCTGATGAGCGGCCCCTGATCCGAGGTGGCCACCACCAGTACGGACCTGGCCATACCTTCGGGTCCCAGGTCCTTGTCTATAAATTCCAGTACTTCCCTGCCACGTTCTCCAACCAGGGCGATGACGTTTACATCGGCTTCCGTGTACCTGGCCATCATGCCCATGGCCGTACTCTTGCCCACGCCGGAACCGGCCATGATCCCCACGCGCTGGCCCTTGCCCAGGGTGAGCAGTGAATTGATGGACTTGATGCCCACGTCCAGGGGCTCGTCTATCCTTGGTCTTTGCATGGGGTTTAAGGGGGCAGCGTAAAGAGGGTAGTATTTCTGGGGTATGATTGAGCCGTCGTCCTCAAGGGGGGTGCCGAAGGCATCCACCGCCTTACCCAGGTACTTGCTGCCCACGGGGAACAAAGGCGGCATGGAAGAATTGCGGATCAGGCTGCCTGGTTTAATGCCGCGCATATCCCCGTAAGGCATAAAAAGTACTGCCCCGTCTCTAAACCCCACAACCTCGGCATTGATGGCGCTGTCCTCGTGAGCCTCGTCGGGCAGAAGCTGGCATATGGCCCCCAGGGGGGCCTTGAGTCCACGGCCTTCCACCACCAGACCCACCACCTTGGTTACCTTGCCGTAGGTCATCACCGGGTTCATATCCCGGACCAGATCCAGGCACGCCCCGGCATCCAGGCTCATGAGCCGTCCTCTTTCAAGGAAATCTTGTCCACCACTTCCCTGACCTTGCTGTACCTGCTGTCCAGGGTGTTATCCACCATGCCCTGACCGCTTTCCAGCACCAGGCCGCCCTTTTGGATCTTTCTGGAGGCTCTGACTTTGCATTTGCCAAGTTCTGGATGCTCATCGCCGGCCTTTGCCAGCAGGTTCTTTATCAGTTCCTGGTCATTTTCATGGACTTTAATGGTCAGCTCCCTGGACTGTTCCATCTGCTCCAGGGCTTCACGCAGAAGAGACTCCATCACCCGGGCATAGTCATCATCGATCTTCTGACCCACTACCTTTTCCAGGCCTGCCTGCATGACCATGACCAGGTTTTCCCGGTGCCTTTCGCATATATCCTTTTTTTCCTTGTGCATCTGGCTTAAAAATTTCTCAAACTTCTGGGCCAGGTCCTTTTTCTGCTTTTCTATTTCTGCTTTGGCATTTTTCAGGCCTTCTTCATACCCTTGTTTCACCGAGTCCTCGCGCATCTGACTGGCTTCCTGCATGGCCTGGTTCAATATTTCCGAAGCCTTTTCCCTGGCCTTTTCCTTGACCCGCCCCAGAAACTCCTGCTCCTGGTCAGGAGTAATGGTCCTGGCGGCACTTTCAGCCTCCCGGTCCATCTCCTCCAGGCCCCTGCTCTGCAGGCCGAAAATAACCCGGCCCATCCTGGCTTTGCCGGTATTATCAGACAAGGACATCCCCTCCTCCTTTGCCGGCTATAACTATGCGGCCCTCAGCCTCCAGTCGGCGCACGGACTTGACAATATTCTGCTGGGCCGCCTCCACGTCGGAAAGCTTGGCCGGCCCCATGATTTCCAGGTCCTCCTGGATCATGCCCGCGGCCCTCTCGGAAAGATTGGAAAGAAACTTGCTCTTTAGTTCTTCTGAAGAAGTCTTGAGGGCCATGGTCAGGTCTTCGTTGCTGATTTCCTTTAAAAGCTCGCGCACCGCCCTGTCGTCCAGCGCCTGGATATCCTCGAACACAAACATGAGCTGGCGGATATCTTCGGCCATCTGCGAGGATTCTTCCTCGATATCCGAAAGGACCTCCTCCTCCACGCTTCTTTCCACAGAGTTGAGTATCTCGGCCACTGCCTGAACCCCGCCCACCTTGCGGCCTTCTTTGGCTCCTATGGCTATAAGCTGGTTCTGCAGCACCTTGTCCACCTCCATGAGCATGTCCTCGGGAACAGCCTCCAGCCTGGCCAGACGCATGAGCACTTCGGTGCGTATCCCGTGGGGCAGGTTCTGCAAAAGTTCAGCGGCGTTTTCCGAAGGCAGATGCCCCGTAATAAGCGCCAGGGTCTGGGGGTGTTCGTTGCGCAGAATCTGGGACAGAATCTTGGGACTGACATTTATCAGTTCCCGGAAAGGAGCCGGTCCGGTGTCAAGCTCCAGGGCGTCCATGACGTACTTGGCTGTGTCCGAATCCAGAAGCTTGGTAAGCATTCGCTTGACATGATCAGGTCCTCCCATGAGCATTTCCTTGCCCGCAACCAGGGTCTGGTTGAATTCCTTCAGGACCTCCTCGGCCTTTTCCTTGGGCACGGACTCCATCTCCAGCATGGCTTTGGACACGCTGGTGATCTCATTCTTGTCCAGGCGCTTGAAGACTTCGGCCGTAAAACTGTCTCCAAGGGCCAGGAGCAGGATGGCTGTCTTCTGGACACCGCTCAACTTTTCCGGAGGCACTTATACCCTCTCCTCTTTAAGCCATTTCTTAACTACTGCAAAGGCCTGGTCAAAGTTCTCCTCGGCCAGCTGGGAGGCAAAGACCTTGATGCCTTCCACACGCTTCTGGTCCTGCATGCCTTCCACTTCCTCCTCGCTCATGCCGGGAGCAAGGGCTTCTCTCTCGCCGCCCTCGGGCAGACCCTCGGCTTCCTCTCCCTCTTCTTCGGCAACCTTGGGCTTCAATATGGTCATGATAATGGGCCTTACCACAAGAAGGAGGAAAAGTAAAACCAGCAGGGCGTTGAGCAGGGGCTTGCCAAAGGTCTGGAAATACTGGGCCAGGTTGTCCATAAGGGTAGGTTCCGGCTCTACTTCGGGGGCGCCGAAATCAACACTGCTGACCTCTATGGAATCTCCGCGTTCCTGATCAAAGCCCACCGCCCTTTCCACCAGCTGCTGAATCCTCTGCATCTCCTCGTCAGCCAGGGGCTCGTAAACCATTTCCCCGGCATCGTCAGTAACATGCTGCCCGTCTACCAGTACAGCTACACTCAACCGGTCCACGCTGCCCACTGAGGCCACTATATTGTGCTCTTCACGGCTGATCTCAAAATTCGTGGTCCTGTCGGACCTGGAGGTCTCCTGAGTGGTGGCCGGCCCTTCAAATCCCTGCTGAAAATCCGGCTCAGGCACGCCTTCCTCCATAAAGGTCCCGCCACTGCTTTCCTCAGTGGATCTCTGTTCACTGCGGACAACGCTTCCGTCAGGATCAAAAATTTCCTGCCTGGTTGTGCGCCTGTCGAAATCCAGGTCCGCATTCACTTTGGCTATAACCCTGCCCGGACCTGCAAAAGGCGTCAGCATATGTTCGATACGCCGTTCCAGGTCCCTTTGAAAATTGAGCTGGTATTCCAGCTGAGTGCTGCTCATACCGTCCAGGAGATCTTTCTGGGGCTCGTAGAGTACCCTGCCGCTGGTGTCTGATATGGTCACCCTGTCGCTGTCCATTCCTTCGACACCGGTGACCACCAGGTTGACAATGCTCTGGATCTGGCTGGACTCCAGCCTCTGCCCGGACCTGAGCTGAAGGACTATGGAGGCCGAAGGCGGAGTCTCTTCTTCAATAAAGAGACTGCGTTCAGGCATAACCAGGTGCACCCTGGCGTGTTCCACCTCGGAGAATTCTGATATGGTCCGGGCCAGCTCACCCTGCAGGGCCCGCTGATAATTGACGTTCTGCACAAAGTCAGTCTGGCCTATGCCTGTATCGTCAAAAAGCTCGAAACCCATACCTTCCCCGCGCAGGACACCTTCCCCGGAAATGGCCAGACGCATCTTGTGCACCTGGTCTGCGGGAACAAGAATGGTAGTGCCGTCATCCTCGAGCTGGTAGCGCACGTTCTCACTTTCCAGGATCTCCACCACCCTGGAGGCATCCTCGGGATACAGATCCGAGGACAAAACCCGGTAATCCGGCCTGGTGATGAAAAACATCAGAAAGGCAAAAGCAGCAATGACCGAAAGGCCGAGCCCGGCCACCAGAATGCGCTGGGGCACCGAGCTGCTGGACCACAGACTGGTAACTTTTTCCTGCAGATCTTGAATGAACGGGGGCATGCTGGAATCCTTTATCTGGTTCAGGGTTCAGGTTTGGTGATCTTAATCGAAAACAACAGGCAAAATTCTAAAAAGGCATCTGCATCAATTCCCTGTAGCTCTCCATGACCTTGTTTCGAACAGCGGAAGTCATCTGCATGGCTACACCGGCCTTTTCCAGGCTGATCATCAGTTCATGCACATTCTGGGTTTTTCCGGAAGCAAAGGCCTCTATCATCTCTTTTTTATCGGTCTGGAGGTTATTTACCTCCCCAAGAGAAGACTGGAGCGTGTCCGCAAAATCATTGTATGCCTTGTTGCTGCCTGAAGCAGCTTTCCCTCCGGCCATGTTCTGGCCGGTCTGCATAGCATCGGTGTAGGCCTTCAGGGCCATGGGTGAAACTGACATGTTTCTCTCCTTGCTTTCAGCCTTTTATCCGGGCGGCAGGCACAGTTTTTTTGGACCGGATTAACCCCGCCCGATTTCCAGGGCCTTGTTGAACATGTTCTTGGTGTTGGTCACAGCAGACACATTGGCCTCGTAGGTTCGCATGGCGGTCAACATATTGGCCATTTCTTCAACTACATTGATATCCGGGGTCTTGACGTAGCCCTCCTGGTCTGCATCCGGGTGGGCCGGATCGTAAACCATCTTAAAGGGGCGCTGGTCCGTCATCACCTTCTGGGCCTTGACCCCGCGAAGCTCCCTTTCCAGCTCGGTCTGCATGGCATGGCCGAAAGGCGTTTCCAGTGGAGTGGACCTGAACAGCACGCTTTTACGCTCATAAGGTCCGCCTTCAGGGGTGCGCGTGGTATTGGCATTGGCCAGGTTCATGGAAATGACGTTAAGATGGGTGCGCTCTGCACTGAGGGCCGATGCGCCTATATCCAGAGATTTCATGAAACTCATTATTGTCCTCCTTCCCTGATTACAGTTTTAAGTCCCTGAAAATTTTTCTGCTGCACCATGCTAAGGGCATTGTACATCAAGGTATTCTGGGACATGATGGACATTTCCTTGTCCAGGTCCACGGCGTCTTCCCCCTGGTAAACCCTGGGCTCCATGCTTTTTATAAACTGAGCATTAAACCCCTGGGGATCAAAAGCGCCTGATACATGCCCGGGATCGGTCCTGGCCATCTTGCCCCTGGCGTCAAGGTTCAGGGCTGATTGCAGCTGCTCTTCAAACTCTACTCTCCTGGCCTGGTACCCCGGTGTTTTGACATTGGCCAGGTTGGAAGAGACAACATTTTGACGCTCAAGGCGCATGTCCAGCACCCTGGAAGTCAGTTGGATGTGATCGCCGAATAAAGCTTTCATCTGTTGTTCTCCTTTAAAATATTTCTACTGCTGTTTCTGGTTTAATGTTTCAAACAATCAACCTTAGCTCCTGTATTAGCAACTCCTGTTCCATAATACCGGCTGACCTCCTGCCTGTTCACCAGCCGGGCCTTTCGCGGCCTTTTCCCGGCTGCGAGTTAAAAGTTATCAGTTAATTGTTAATTGTTATCTGCTCCAGGACCTGGCAACAAAATCCTTCTCAGGGAATACAGGCATACATTTTGCTTCAAAAGAATCATTCAGAAAATTTTGACCAACAACCACGGAGGAATGTCATGGACAACAGTCTGGATTACCAAATCAACAAGGAGCTGGGTGAAAGCTACCTGTTCATGGGAGAACTGGATAAAGCAGAAGAGCACTATAAAAAGGCGGCGGGTTCCAACGGCGTGCACGCCGAGCCCTATCTCGGCCTGGCCACCATAGCGGTTCAGAAGGGAGAACTGCAGAAGGCCCACTCCCTGTACTCCAAAGCCAGCAGCGTGGAAGCCAGCGACAAGGCCCTTGCAGGCCTGGCCCTGGTAGAAGCTGAAATAGGCTCACTGGAAAAGGCCTTTGAACTCCTGCAACAGGCCCTGACCCTCAAGCCCTCCAACCTAGTGGCCCTGCTGGCCATGGTGCAGGTCGGCCATGGGCTGCAGAGGCTGCAGGAAGTGCTGCCCTATCTGGAAGCTTATCTGGAAGTTGAGCCTGAAAATAATGACGTCAGGTTTGCCCTGGCCGGCTGCCTCAAGACCCTGGGCCATGCCAGTGAGGCGCAAGAGCATGCGCGCAGGATCCTGGAGCAGGACCCCGAAAACACCGCGGCCGGTGAACTCCTGGCAAATGTTGCCTGATTTTTTTTGCAGGCGCAGATGACAGCTGTCTAAGATAAGCAACTGTTCAGACTGCAGCCTCTGGACAGTATTGCGGGCAGAGTATCTGCTCCGTAACCATTCAGGGGGCTCCCCGATGGTGATTACTTGCACCAGGCCCAGGGGACTGTCCCCCGCTATGTACTAACTGTGCAAGCTCACAAAACTTCGCGCATGTACTTTTTGTATTGTGCTGAAAAAGGTGTCGCGGGGACTGTCCCCGGGCCGATTGAGGCACTGAATGGTTGCTCAACTCCCGGCTTGAGCATTTTGACGAACAAAGACTCAACTCCAGGCTTGAGCAGAGTCAAGAGCACTGTGCCCACTCCCCTCCTTGGGCAAGGAGGGGCAGGGGTGGTTGTATGAAAACCACTTCCATATTTTGCCGGCACCTGACTACCCGGACCAAACGCTTCAGGCATAAGCTGCAAACCATTCTCCTTTTCCTCCCCAAGACCATCCAGGACCGGGTTTACTGGAAATCTTAAATCCGGTCCGCAATTGCCCTGCCGGATACTTGTCTTTTGCAAAACTTTTTGGCATTCTTTTCAAAAAAGGAGAGAAAAGCAAATGCAGTTATTGCCTGTAAAAAGAGCGCTTGTTAGTGTTA
>NZ_QYZY01000383.1:0-4890 GCF_003838035.1 Desulfonatronospira sp. MSAO_Bac3
CTATGTCCCATGAGAGATTGGTGAGTGTTTCGCGTCTTCTTTTGACCGGCCAGAGTCAGCAGGCAGAAAGAGAACTCAAGAATGAATACTATGCCTGGATGCGTAGCTTATCAGATGGATCCAGCCGGAAAGATTTGCGCACAGTGGAAGAACTTCGAGAGAATGCCGATTCTGCGCAAAAGATACGTCTGGAAAAGGAGCGGCTGAAAAAGAAGAAGGAAGAGGAAAAACGCCGCCAAAAAAGACAAGCCCATCTCAAGGAGCTGGCCCAGAATTGCTACCAGGAATGGAAAACAATTCAAAGTACTGTGGCCCGTGGTTCCGGGGTGGCTTACCAGGAAGCGTGCCAGGCCCTTGTTGACCTATCTGAGGCCTGTGCCAACTACCGGGATCCAGAGACTTTTCAGCAGGAGCTCAATCAATTCGTGGAAGATAACATGCGTCGCAAAGCACTTATCAATCGCTTGATAAAAGCCGGTCTTTTGGATCAGGCTATGCGAGCCAGGAGACCAACTGGTAAATGACTGAAAAAGTCAGGCAGGTTGTCCAGGAACCATAACTGAGTGCCCCCAGAATGGTTACAGCCCGTTTATTCAGCTGGAGTCATCAAAAAACTGTCAGGTCAGCAGGCGCAGGCTGTATTTATTGTTTAAAAGTGACTGAAACTCCATGACCACCTTGAAGCTATCCTTCAACCTGTCCCGTTCCATGATCGAAAGTCTGTCCGGGGTTATGAAATTATCAGGCTTTGCCTGCCTTTTGATCTGTTGGGCCTGGGTTGTGACCCTGAGGGTCTGAAGAAACTCAAAAGACTGCCTGAGACCGGCGGCAAAGCCTGTAGAAAAGACACCTTGTTCATGCAGGCTGGAGATGCGCTCCTGTGTGGATGTTTCCAGTACTGCATGTTCCACGGCAAGAGTTCTGATTCCGTGGGTCAGAGGAAAAACACCTCCCATCTTTATGTCCAGCCGGCCCTTGTTCCTGCCGCTTTTCTCCACAACCAGCTTGTTGAAAAGACCCAGGGGAGGCTTGAAGCGCACGGCTTCATTGGCCATGTATTTCAACAGCAGAGAGCTTCTGCGGATCCGTTTGAACAGATAGGACTTGAGCATTCCGGCCAGACCGCTGTCCCCGGCTACATGGCGCATATCCAGCAACAGGGAGGTAACAATGATGCTGTTCCTGTCCGCAGTCTGGGCCATGTCATCAACCATATCCAGGGCCTGGTCGATGCTCATACGCCACTTGGGGTTGCTTAGCATGACTTCATGGGGACAGGCAGGAAAGCCGAGATCAATAAGAACCTGGATGAATTTTGAAGAAAAGTCCTCAAAAAAAGACAACTGGATTTTTCCGGACGCCTCGGAATAAATAAGGGCATTGTCCTGGTCCGTGGCCAGATATTGTTCCATGCGGCCTTCACTTCCCAGAGCAAGAATGCAGAATGAAGAGGGAGCAGGATTTTTCATTTCAGCCAGGATCAGATCATGGACCCGGACCTGGATCTGGTGGTGCATGTCGCTGATCAAACGCCCCAGTTGAAAAACACCCACTCCTTCGGCCACCGAGCGCAGAACCATGTTCCGGACCTTCTGAAACACACTTTTCAGTTCAGCAAAACCTTCGGCCCGGGCTATCTCTCTGGACAGGTAAACGGGGTTTTCCCCTTTGACCGAAAGCAGATCCCTTTCCTCGATAATCCCCCTGGGGTCTGTCCCGCTGTCCTGGACCACCAGCCTGCGGACCCCCCTGGCAACCATCCTGGAAAAAGCCTGAAAAAGAAGCTCATGCGATCCCACGGTAATCAAAGGAGAGGACATGACATCTTCTACCGTAATACTCCCGGGATCCAGGTCCCGGGCAACCACCTTTTTCAATATGTCCTGCTGGGTGACTATACCCAGGAACTTACCTGCCTGTCTGACCAGGCAGGCCGTAGTCCCTTCCTGCGACATGATTCTGGCGGCCAGAGACACGGATGTGTCCATCTCAACAGTCACTGGGGCCTTTACTGCTACATCCTGCAGGGTCAGGCACATATAGGGATCCATGCGGGAAACATTTCGCCATTGCCGGATATCCTGGATCCTGTTTCGCAAGATCCCGGCTTTGCTTTGAAAGAAATTGTTCACCCGGTCATGGCCAAGAAAGTGCTTGAAGTCGTCTGCGCTTATAACGCACAGGGTGCTCTCCCGAACGGCCACTGCAGCCTGGCCCAGGGGGGGGAGGAAATAAAACGACTCGTAACCGAAAAATTCTCCGGCCACCAGGGTATCCACGGATTCGT
The DNA here is from genome assembly GCF_003838035.1 of Desulfonatronospira sp. MSAO_Bac3. Taxonomy (NCBI): domain Bacteria; kingdom Pseudomonadati; phylum Thermodesulfobacteriota; class Desulfovibrionia; order Desulfovibrionales; family Desulfonatronovibrionaceae; genus Desulfonatronospira; species Desulfonatronospira sp. MSAO_Bac3. Next base: position 2,288 of record NZ_QYZY01000383.1, read on the forward strand.
TATCGGCCAGTATCTGTATAACCCCATCCTTGATGAGGTAAAGAGAATCTTGATCCTTTTGATCCAGCAGGATCGTCTCACCAGGAGAGACTTCTTTCCGGCCTGTCCGGGCTCCGGCCTCCCTAAGTTCTTCAGCCGGGAGGCCGGACAGAGGATGGACACCGGCCAGAAAATCGGCAATCTCGCTGCTCATTCAGATCCAACACCCAGATAGTTCCTTATTTTCTGTTCATCGTATCTTCTTGAAGCCTCTGAATCCGGTCTGAGCTTGGAGCCTATGTACCCGGCTGCAAAAGCTCCGGCTACGGAGATGATAGCCGGATTGGAAAGGGGGAATATGGCCGTGGGATTGCGCAGCAGGTCAACCCAGACTGTGGGACTGATGATAATCAGGCCTACTGCCAGAAACGTTCCAGTGGCAATGCTCAAAACCGCTCCGAAAGTGGAGTAGTTTCTCCATAGGATGGACATGACCAGGGCGGGAAAATTGGCACTGGCAGCCACGGCAAAGGCCAGACCCACCATGAAGGCCACATTCTGTCCCTGAAATATCAGGCCAAGCACAATGGCCAGAACTCCCATGGATAAAGTGGCGATTCTAGCCACTTTGACTTCTTCTTCCTCTGTGGAACGCCCGGCACGGAATACGCCAGCATACAGGTCATGAGACAAAGTACTGGCACCGGCCAGGGTCAAACCGGCCACCACCGCCAGGATGGTGGCGAAGGCCACTGCGGCCATAAACCCTAAAAACACCGCCCCCCCTGTGACCTCGGCCAGAAGCATGGCTGCCATGTTGCCTCCGGAGTCTACTGCCGCAATAATGTCCTGACCGACAATGACCATGGCTCCAAAGCCGATGGTGAAGGTCAGGATATAAAAGAAGCCTATAAACCCAGTGGCATAAAAAACGGATTTGCGGGCTGTCTTGGCGTCGCGCACCGTATAGAAGCGCATGAGTATGTGCGGCAGGCCCGCTGTTCCAAACATGAGGGCGATGCCCAGGGAAACTGCATCCATGGGACTGGCCACCAGTCCCCCTGGCTCCAGCACCCTGTCGCCGTAGCTCATGGCTGCCTGGCTGAACAGTTCACCATAGCTGAACCCGAAATGCAGCATGATCAGGAAGACCAGGATGGAGCCCCCGCTCAAAAGCAGTACCGCTTTGATGATCTGTACCCAGGTGGTGGCCAGCATACCTCCGAAGAGCACGTACATGATCATGACCATGCCTACGATCACCACAGCGAGTTCATAGGGCATGCCGAAAATCATCATGATCAGGGTCCCTGCTCCCACCATCTGGGCAATGAGGTAAAAGAACACAGTCATAAGAGAGCCCACCGAAGCAGCGATGCGGATGGGCTTTTTGGAAAGGCGGTAGGCCAGCACATCCACAAAGGTAAATTTTCCCAGATTGCGCAAAGGTTCGGCAATAAGAAACATAAGGATTGGCCATCCCACCAGAAAGCCGATGGAATAGATGAGCCCGTCGAAGCCACGCAGGGAGACAAGTCCGGCGATACCCAGAAAGGAGGCAGCGCTCATGAAGTCGCCGGACAGGGCCAGACCGTTCTGCAGCCCGGTTACTCCCCGCCCTGCGGCGTAGAACTGGGAAGCGGATTGACTTTTTTTGGCCGCGTAATAGGTAATGCCCAGTGTAGCACAGATAAATACCAGGAAAAACAGGATGGAGGTAGCACTTGGCTCTCCTATGGCGGTATCCACTACTTCCATCACTTTCTCCTCATGCTTTTCAGGACCTCTTGGACGGCCTTGTCATAATAGGAATTGGACCAGAAGACATAGATACCGGTGAGAATAAAGGCCAGGATGATGACGAAAATGCCCACTGGAATACCCAGGGTCATATGTTCACCTATCTTCACGGACAGAAGATGTGGAGCATAGGCCAGAACCAGGATAAATCCAAAGTAGGCAAACATCATTATGGCGGTCAGGGTCAGGGATACCTTCCACCTGTTGACTACAAGTCTGCGGAATTTTTCCTTGTCAATGGAATCCGGGGAGGGAGGCGGCTGCATTGTTGGCTCCTTGGGATGTAATCATTCAGGGGGTGCCGGAATCGGCCAGGGGACAGTCCCCGCGACACATTGCCTTTACAATCACCAATATTACAAGCGCAAAATTCCGTGATCCTGCACAGACCTACACAGCGAGGGACAGTCCCCAGGCCTTGCGCCAGTTATCAACATCGAGAACCACCTGAATGGTTACCTTGGGATTATGGTGGGGGTACAATCGGCTCGGTCAGAATAAATATAGAATTATTCGGAAAAAATATCAAGTACTGCCAGGTATCTGTTTAGCGCTTTGCATGTGGCATGGGGAATGGCTCTCCCCACACTTATTTTTTAAACCTGTCAATCTTCATAATAATAATTACTGGAGTGCCTGTCCCTGCTTTCCCTGTAAGGGTCCGTCAAGTTGAGACGCTTGAATTTGTTTCCTACATACATATTATCAAAACTTCTGATATTCTTCCTTCAGTCTTTCAAAAAGATTGCAGAGCGCAATATAGCCTGGATCAGATCTGTCCGGGTACTCCCTGGGGTCTTTCAAAACATCCTCAATTACATCCA
>NZ_QYZY01000384.1:0-3477 GCF_003838035.1 Desulfonatronospira sp. MSAO_Bac3
AGCCTTAACACGAGATTGCTTCGCTTCGCTCGCAACAAGGATTGCCGCGCTCGCCCCAGTTGAATGGCTGCGCCTACACTGCGTGTATTCAACGAGGTAAAAAGACTCGCTCGCAATGACAGCTGTGCTGTCAGGAATGTAATTGCTGAAAACCTGTCACCCACGAAGGAGCCTAAGCGACCGAAGCAATCTGTATGGGAAAAACATAATATTCTGAATTTATTGCATATTCGATTCTAGTTACTTGTGAGACAAGGGGGTTTTGGAAAAACGTGCCCACTGCAGCATCAAAAAGGCTATCGTCTTACAAGTTTTCAATGTTCTTAAGCAACTCGTCCACTGAACACCTAAAGGGTATATGTTTCCATAACCGTCTATGTAAGATATTTCACCCTAATAGGCCTTAAGAACATAATTGCTGTCTGTAAAAAACCCCCTGCGAACCTTCGGTGAGCTGTTGAGGTGTTGCAAGGAGTAAATCATTCCACCAGCCTGTCTTCAGGCAGGGTAATTTTGCGATAGAGTTCGTCAGTGGCTGCCAGAAGCTCGAACGGGGGGTTAAAGCCTATTTCGTTGGCTACCTGAATGTTGAAGGATATCTTAGGGATGCCTCTGTCCACCATGTTCAGGGACCTGGGCTGCTTACCTTCAAGGATATCAATTATCATTTGAGACACAAAATTGCCTCTCCTGCTGAAGTCCACGGTTGAAAAGCCCATGAGAGCCCCAGCCTCCACATCCCGGGAACCGTTTCTGGCAAAAGTGGGTATTCCCTGCTCCCGCAGAAAGCTAAGGATCTTATCCACATCGCTGCTTTCCCAGTCAAAGGCCAGAAGAGAGGGAATGAAAAAGGCATCCATGCCTTCATCCAGGAGGTGCTTGATCCCTTCTAAGCAGTCCTGGACGGATTCTGTAGTGATTCTGTCGTATTCCAGGAGTTCAAACCCCCTTTCATCGGCTATCCGCCTGGCGGCACCAAGGTTTGTAAACTGTCTGCCGCTTTGGGTGTCCGGATAGATCACCCCCAGACGGTCGAACTCCACAATCTGATGGAAGATTTCAAACATACGCGGATATCTTTCCGGATCCAGGCGTACAGTAAAATTGTCCACACCCGAGTCATGGATGCTTTGAACAAAACCCGAATCCACAGGGTCGGAAACGGCCATGGCCACAATGGGTGTTTTATTGTTGTTGGCCGCAAGTATGGCCCGGGTAGCATCAGTGCCTGCGGTTAGGACCAGGTCTAAGTCGTCTCTTTGCATCAGTTCCCGAGCTTCTTGTTCCAGGAGCTCGTCCCTGTCCCAACCCGGGCTGTAGTGAGCATCCCCGGGGAAATCAATTTTTTCCAGCCAGCCCCGGGCCTGCAAAGAATCTTTTATTGCCTGCAGCGAGTCTGAAAAAAGCCAGTACGGACCTCCCTCGATATAGCCCACCCGGTAGTTCTTATCCTGCGCGAATGCCTGAGAGGCCAGAAGAATTCCGGCCAGGATCAGGCAGATAAAACCCACATTCTGCAGCCTGAAAAACTTAAGCATAAAGTGCTCCATTTATTGTTTAAAATGTGATGTTATCGTTAATTTAAATCGTTTCCTGGACGTACCTGTTTAGCCCTTTTAAGGAAAGCAGGGGGCAGGCACCCTGGACTTATTTGTAGCTGATGTGAAGATTATTACTTAAAAATAAGTGCGGGGAGAGCCAGTCCCCCTCCGGGCTGTATGCCTCCGGGCAGGAAGCCGTGCCATATGAAAAGCGCTAAACAGATACTCCCGGACAAGGTCCAGTCAATTCCGGACAATGAGCTCTCAGCATAGACTGACGATGGTATCTCCGGCCCCGTGAACCTTGTAGAAAGGCCGGTGCATGACCAGAATGCCCATGAGCCCGGACGGCCCGTAAAATCCGCTGTACTTGGCAGTGGCGGTTATCTCCTGCAATCCACTGGATCTGTCCAGGTAGGCGATATCTTCTTTGACCGAGTAACTTTTCTGCAGGATCCAGTATCTGTTGTGCTTATAACCTTCAATAAGCAGGAATTTTATCTTCTCGGCGGTTTTTCCGGTCATAGCCTGCATGGAGTAGACCCCTTTGCTGCCCCAGTTGCTGTCCAGATCGCATCCGGCATACTTGAGGAAATAATCCCTTCTTTTCCTGGGAAGCTGGAAAAATTCATGGATATCCATGCGCTCCCCGTCTTCCAGGACAATGTTTTCCGGGTCCACCAGAGTAGTATAAGGGAAGATCTCCCGGATTTCATCAGGATACATATCCCTGGTTTTTTCCCAGAAAGGGAAAATAAGAGGAATTTTTTCGTCAAAGACGATGCTCGGTGGCAGATCATAGTGCAGTCTCTTGTTTTGCCAGGCATCAAACCTGGTTTTGAAATAATTGTCGGACATGAGTCCGTGAAAGGCATGGGCCCGGATAAAGTTGCAGTCATAGGCACTGACGCCTTTGTCGTATCCGAAATATTTGATCCCGTGGTCTCTGGTTCGCTGCAGGAAAAAACGCATTCCGGACTGGATGGAGGCGTTATCCAGGAGATGGTGCACCATGGGCTGGTCACCCAGGTGTTTCTTCAGGTCTATGGCGAACTGCCCGGCCATGGACCTGGGAAAGACGGGCTTTCGTTTAAAATCCTGACTGAAATGCTCATAAAAAGAGTAGAGCTGTTCGCACTGGCACCACAAAGACCCCGGGCTCTGAATTTCCGAGATTTTTCCAGGCACAACTTCGTCGGTGCGAAAAAAAGCAGGCTGCAGTGAAATCCCCATTTCCCGGGCCCGCTCATGAATTTCTCTGTGCCAGCTCCAGCCAAAGCTTTGAGGCAGTTCATTGATAATAAGCCCGGCAACGTCAGAGTCGGTTTCTTGAGCCAGGGAGGCCCGGAAAAGATCAGAGGTTATGTCCTGAAACTTACGGATAAGCTCATGGCGTTTCCGGTATCCTTCCAGTACTTCAGGGTCCAGGGGATAGATATCCGTTGCAGGGCAGGTGCTGAAGCCTATGTCGACACGTAGTAGATCGTTGACCTGATTGTCCAGAAAGGCAAAATATTTATCCATAAAAACTCCCAAGGCTAAAGATTTAAGTGTTCATGACTGATTTAATGGCTGATCCAGTTCCTACGGATAAGAAAGCCCAGGTAAAGGATGCTGCTGACCAGGGTCAATATTCCGAAAAGCACCACAGAGCTCTCATAGCCCACCCTGGCAATGAGAAAGCCCATTACCAGCGGTCCAGCCACGTTGCCGGCCCTTTCCCAGAAACGATATATGCCCATGCCTGCCCCCGGGCCAAGCTTTTTTACAATATCAGTTTCAGATATCACCGAGGCCTGGGAGGATACGGAAAAGCTGTGGGCTATGCCCAGCATTATGACCATGACCAGGATGGGTATGAAACCGCTGAAAAGGGCGAAAGAAAGCATTGCCCCGGCAGTTATGAGCCCGCCCAGGAGTATGAAGTATTTGCGAA
>NZ_QYZY01000385.1:0-2833 GCF_003838035.1 Desulfonatronospira sp. MSAO_Bac3
GAGCACATCCTGCTCAATGCCCTGGAACTTTACGGCACCATGAGCGGATGCTCCGCCATATTTGCCTGGGATGATTATACGCCCGGCGGACAGCTGATTGCCGGAAGAAACTACGACTGGTTCGACAGCTACACGGATTTTGCCGAAAGCCTCACCGTTACCGTCTTCAATCCGGATTCCGGAGTTCCAGCTACTATTGTCACCCTTGCCGGGGTAATCTATGCCACAACCGGAATGAATGCCAAGGGGCTTTTTCTGGAGCTGAACAATGCATTACCTTCCGGTGGTGGACTCACCTATACCAACCGGGTACATGCCATAAGCAATCTCATGGCTTTTCTTTTCGACTACGAAAGCATGGAACAACTGGACGCGGCCATGAACACCACCCGTTCCAATTTTTCCTATATTATTAATACAGCCGACTCCAGGGGGGCTTATTCCTATGAATGGCCACCTTTTGATCTCCTCCGCCGCTCAGGGGATGAGCCCGGGCTTCTGGTGTCCACCAACCATTTTGTTGATCCCTCATGGGGTCTGATGCAACAGGAGGGTACCGGGTTTCGATCCGTTGAGCGCCGCGACAACCTGCTGGAGCAGGCCCGCAAATACAAGGGAAATATTGATCTGGGGAAAATGATGGACATGTTGGACACGCCCCTGGAAAAGGGCGGACCCACCTGGCCGGATCAAGGTGATATCCGGACCGTTTATCAGGTAGTCGCAGTGCCGGAGTCGCTCGCTTTGTGGGTCAAGGTGCCCGGCTTTCAAGACTGGATCGGTATTGACCTCAAATCACTTTTTCATGAACAGGGATCAGAAGTCAGAGGTTCGGGGTAAGTTCAAATAAATGTAACCATTCAGTATCCGACTTTTTGCAGTCGCATATTGATATGTTTTGCGTAAATTTTTTACCCTGCAACTACACTTAGAAAATGGATTAATTGTTAAATTATGGACGGATAAGTGTCGTTGTAGAGTTAATTGCAGACCTGTTTTCCAGTCGAAATCACAGCGATTGAATCAGAATAAGTATCCTTAACCATGTATCTCGCCGGAAATGCTGCATGCAGAATAATAAAAGTTCGACTTTCAAAGACATGAAGAAACGGTCCAGGGCTCCGGGCCATCTTTTGTATGCCGTTGACGAGCATCCTCCATGGTGGATGAGTGCATTGCTGGGCCTGCAGCTGGTACTGCTCATCGTTGGTCCCATAACCATTACTCCGGTGGTGGTGGCCAGGGTGGCTGAAATCGACCCCGGGCAGTTCTCTTGGATCATTTTCGCCTCGCTTGTGGCCAGCGGCATCGGTACCTTTGTCCAGGTCCGGCGGGTGGGCAAAATCGGGGCAGGGTATCTGCTGTTTATCGGTTCCTCAGGGGCGTTTATCGCCTGTTCTCTGGCAGCGGCCGAGGTAGGGGGCATGTCCCTGGTGGCCACCATGGCTGTTCTTTCGGCTCCGCTGCAGATTCTTTTCGGGCTGTTTTTAGGTCCTTTGCGCAGGATCATCACTCCCCTGGTGGGAGGCGTGATCATAATGCTCATTGTAGTCAGTGTGCTGGGAATCGCCCTGGATCTCATGAGCGGACAGCAGGAGGATGTTCCGCAAAGTTACTACCTCCTGGTATCAGTGGGCACTCTGGTGTTCATCCTCCTCCTGGCGGTGTTCGGAAACAGGGTGGTGCGTTTGTGGAGCCTGGTGCTGGGTATTTTTGCCGGCACACTCATGGCATCATTTCTGGGCATGACCGACTTTTCCGGGCTGGCCGGGGAAAGCTGGGCCGGACTGCCTTCGGGCAGCTGGCCTGGATTCTCCCTGGTCCCTGCACCTGAGTTTTTGTCCATATACCTGGCCTTTGCCCTGGTGACCATTGTGGGGGGCGTGGAAACCCTGGGCGACAGCATGGCCATCCAGAAGATCTCACAGCGAAATTTCCGCAAAATCGACTATGAAAGGGTCCAGGGGGCCATATATGCCGATGGTACAGCCAACGCAATAGCCGGAGCCCTGGGAACAATCCCCAACACCACCTATTCCAATGCCATTCCGGCGGTGGAGCTTACCGGTGTTTCCGCCCGCAGGGTCGGCTACTGCGCTGCCCTTATCCTGGTGCTTCTGGCCTTTTCCCCCAAAATGGCCGCACTCATTGCCGCAATTCCTTCCCCTGTAATCGGGGCTTTTTTGTTTGTCCTGCTGTCCATGCTTTTTGTAACCGGGATAAAGCTGGCGGCTTCCCATGGGCTTAATTATGAAAGCGGGATTATAATCGGGGTTTCCTTCTGGACAGGCTATGCCTTTGAAAACCAGTTCTTTTTCCCTGATATGATTCCGGAAGCTGCCGAGCCTTTCATGGCCAATGGCATGGCCATGGGCGGACTTGCCGCTATTTTGCTAAGCCTTCTCTTTCACTTGAGACCCGCAGGCCAGGCCAGCTTTGTCGTGGAGCGCAACGTGCGGGATTTTACCCGGCTGCAGAATTTTATCAATGAATACGCCTCAGCCAGGAAGATTGCCCCTTATCAGTTACAGAAGCTGCACCTCACCGCAGAGGAACTTTTCGCTTATCTCTGCGCTTCAGAAGAGTTCAAGGCTCCGCGCATGCAGGTGAACCTGCGCAGGGAAAACAGAAAAATTTACGTGGAATTCATCGACTCTTCCTCTGCCCGGGACCTGGACTTTGCCCTTGAGGCACTAGAGGAAAAAGACGGAGAGGTGGATCCCGCAGAACTCGGGCTTCTTCTTCTGGGAAAATATGCCGAAAACATAAGGCATATCAAGATCGGAGGCATCAACTATATTTCCTTTGAGCTGCCTGATGAAGAGTAGGAACA
>NZ_QYZY01000386.1:0-2369 GCF_003838035.1 Desulfonatronospira sp. MSAO_Bac3
GCGTATAGAGCTCTGCTGCCCTGCCCGTCACCGGTATCCCCCACCAGCATGACGTGCGGCATGGAAAGGCCCATCTCCCGGGCGGCCATTGCTGTAAATGCGGCCAGGGCCGGTGTGCCCCGGGCGATTTTAACCTCCCTTTCCAGCACCCTGAGACTTTGGCTATGAACCTCCACAGGACCGTGCACCAAGGGGAAGTCTTCTTCAGGCACCGTGCCCACAATCAGCCAGGACATCTGCGCTTCATCTCCTCATAGGCCAGCTGCAGGGAGTAGCCGCACAGGGTCCGGCCGAACCTGCGGGGCTCAGGGGCCTCATGCAGAGGCCTGCCCACCAGCTGCTCAGCCAGAAAGGGCACGTCCGGACATCCTCCGCCCGAGACATTGACTATCTTGAGGCTCTGCCTGTCCACAGTGATTTTCATATTGGCCGCCCTGACCATGAGAAAATCACCAAAGTCCCTGATGTTGTAAAGAGACACCGGTTCTAAGAGGTGGTCCTGAGCAGCTGTGACCTGAATGGGCTTTATGCGCTTTTGTTCCAGGATGTCTAAGGCCTGCAGCTGATGCATTATAGGAAACTCGATGACCATGTCACAGCCGGTCTGTATCTCAGGAGGCGGACCCATGACCCTGACGTCTAAGCCCGCCTCGCTGAGATGGGATTCAGCCTCGATAACCTCGCTGGTATGGTGAAAAACCAGGATGCCTCTTTCGGATACGCCCCTGGTCTTTTTTGCTTTGCCGAAAATGCTTTTTAAGAAGTTCATTTTTTCCTGATAACAATGCGGAAATCTTCGTCCATTTCCTCGGAAACAGCCACCTGGTAGCCCTTGCTTTCAGCAGCCCTGCCCACGTTTTCCCGGCTGGCCTGATTGTCCACCAGGATCTCTATTTCGGATTCACCTGTATTCTGAATGGCCTCGGTTGTCAAAAGAACCGGCTGAGGGCAGGCAAGGCCCCTTGCATCCACTTTGTGTGCCATGATGAAAACTCCTTTGGCTATTGTTTTTTCAGGTTGGCAAAACCTATGGCCAGACACACGGCCAGGCCGATGATGGCAGCCACTGCCCCGTTGTCCCCCAGTCCGGCCGGAGAGCTGGCCAGGCCCCAGTTGTGGGCCAGGGCAGCACCCATGATCATGCCCAGAACAAATACTGCAGCGTCACTGTTGCCCTCACCGGACATGAACAGCTGCCTGCCCGGGCATCCTCCGGCCAGGGCAAAGGCCAGTCCGGCCACCAGCATGCCGAAGAAATTCCAGAAAAAGAGGTTGTGGGCCACAGGCTGGCCTTCAAAACCGGGATTGAACTGTCCCAGGGCCAGGTTGACCACAAAGGCCACCACCAGAAGAGCCAGAAAACCGGCCATGAGATGGGTCTGCCGGAACAGGATGAGGTCTCTTATGGCCCCCATGGTGCAGAAGCGGCTGCGCTGGGCCAGAAAGCCGACAGCCAGGCCGATGGCCAGGGCAATGGCCAGGGGAGCGTATGCAGCACCCGGTCCGCTCAGGGAATAGAAAAGAACACCGCTTTTATCCTCACCTTCCAGGGGCGGGAAGATGAGCCGCAGGGCCAGAAGGCCCAGCATGATCCCGGGGAGCATCAGCCCGGTGGCTATGGACTGCTTGTAGCTGCGGCCCAGGTTGTAGCCTTTTCTAAAGAATAGGGTTCCGATGTAAACCCCTGCTGCCAGCCCCAGCAGGCCTAGAACAGCGTTGCCGTCCCCGCCGGCCAGGCGCAGGATTGCCCTCCAGGGGCAGCCCAGGAAAACCAGGGCCCCGATCATGGCCACCATGCCCAGGACAAACCTGGTCATGGGAGCTGATCCGCCGCTGGGCTTGAACTCTTTGAATATGAGCCCGGCAGCCAGAGCCCCCAGGACAAACCCCAGGATTTCCGGGCGCAGGTATTGAACCACTGCAGCCCTGTGAATACCTATGGCCCCGGCAATGTCACGCTCGAAGCAGGCCACGCAGATACCCATATTGGCCGGATTGCCCAGGTACTGCAGAAGCGGGGCCAGGATGCCGATGATAACTCCTACGGCTACAATCCCGGCCAGGGTGGCAAAAATGTTTCTACTGCTCATCTCCCCCTCCTGTTGATTGTTTGTCTTGAGTGGACTTAAAAGGACATGGAAGCTCATCCGGACTGAAAGTATGTTCCACCAAGCAAAAGGGACACCAGGCCTCAATCCTGCCCTTGAGGCTCCTGTTGCCGGAAGAGTCGGAAACCGCTGTCAGGCCTCCATCAACTTTCCACTTAGAGGTTGTAAATGCCGTCTTCTGCTCCGGACAGACAAATATAAGTTCCATGCCCATTACCGCCTGATTGCTCCAGATCATTTCCAGTTCCAGCGCGCTATAAA
>NZ_QYZY01000387.1:0-14017 GCF_003838035.1 Desulfonatronospira sp. MSAO_Bac3
CCCAGGCTTAGCCTGCAGGTGGCCCATGACCTGTGGGAGCATCTGTCCCCCCAGGCATCAGACCTGTGTCTTACCGAATGCGCGGGCTGCATGATGCAGCTGGCCTCCACCGCTCCCCGGGGGACGAAAACGGCCCACTGGCTGGATCTTTTCCAGAAGTGAGCCACTAAAGCATTTGACTAAATCCCGGTCAGTTTATATTCAGCCTAAATATACTTTTGCTGCAGCACTGGTCCACTTGGGCCGGCCTGATCCCCTGTTCCGGCTTTAAACGGACCGGCTTTTTTCTACAAACTTCAACCCCGGAGGAAACTGGGTCTTGTCCTTATACAAGTGCCTGCTGGTGGATGCGGGCAATTCCAGCATCAAACTGGCCCTGGCCGGAAAAAAAGGCCTTGGGCCCTCTTTTGAGCTGCCCACAGACATACGGGAGACCTCGGACTCTCTGGGACTGAAAATCCTTGCCTTTTTTGAGCAGGAGCAGGTAAAACCTCAGGATATTCATGCCTGGCTTGCAGCATCTGTAGTGCCGCGCCTGAATCCGGTAATAAAGCGCGCAGGAAAAAAAATCTGCAGCTCAGAGGTGTACCAGGTACCCGGAGACCTGCATCCGGACATAAACAACCGCTACCAAAACCCGGGAGAACTGGGCGCGGACCGCTTAGTGAGCGCTTTTGCCGCCCGCAGGATATATCCGGGTGAAGGGATAATCGTGGTGGATTTCGGAACCGCCACAACTTTTGACTGCATCATAAAAAAAGACTATAGTGGAGGACTTATCTGTCCCGGTATTTTTTCTTCGGTGCAGTCCCTCAGCACACTAACGGCCAGGCTGCCCTGGTTCTCCACGGAAGAGGCCGGAGATACCCTGGAAATATGCCGAAGCACCACCCGGGGGCTGGCCCAGGGGACGGTTTTCGGTTTAGCCGCCATGACCGACGGGCTCATCTCAGGACTCAAAGAGCTCATGCCCGCAGATACCATGGCAGTGGCCACAGGCGGAGGAGCAGCCGCCGTGACCCCTTTTTGCACAAGCGTGGACAAAATACATCCGGCCCTGTTGCTTCAGGGACTGATGTTTACAGCAATAGACAGTAAAATTTTATAACCCAAGGAGTAAAGACATGAGCGTAATTTCTGATATCCTGGCCAGGCAGATACTTGATTCAAGGGGCAACCCCACCATAGAAGTTGAGGTGGTTCTGGAATCCGGCATCATCGGACGGGCGGCAGTTCCCTCGGGTGCTTCCACCGGCTCCCGCGAAGCCCTGGAACTAAGAGACGGCGAAAAGGCCTATGGGGGCAAGGGCGTATCCCTGGCCGTAAAACACGTAACCGAGGACATTGCCGGCGATCTCATCGGCATGGATGCCCTGCGCCAGGTGGAGATCGATGAGTTCATGATCGACCTGGACGGCTCTGAAAACAAGTCCAAGCTTGGGGCCAACGCCATCCTGGGGGTCTCCATGGCCGTTGCCCGGGCCGCGGCCACCTACACAGGCCTGCCCCTGTATCAGTATATCGGCGGGATCAATTCCAAGGTCCTCCCGGTGCCCCAGATGAACATTATAAACGGCGGTGCCCACGCAGCCAACAATCTGGACATTCAGGAGTTCATGGTCATGCCCCTGGGTGCCAGCACATTCTCCGATGCCCTGCGCATGGGTGCCGAGACCTTTCATACCCTGAAAAAGCTTCTATCCAGGGATGGCTTATCCACCACAGTGGGGGATGAGGGAGGTTTCGCCCCCAATTTCAAAAGCAATGCCCAGGCCTTTGAATACATAATAAAGGCCATTGAGGAAGCCGGATATCAGCCTGGATCGGAAATCGCGCTGGCCATAGACGCTGCAGCCTCGGAATTCTACCGGGACGGCAAATATCATCTCACCGGGGAAAACAAAATTCTCACCTCGGATGAAATAATCGATTACTATCAGGAGCTGGCCAAGAAGTTCCCCCTTATAAGCATAGAAGACGGGCTGGCTGAAAGCGACTGGGAAGGCTGGCGCAAGTTCACCTCCATGGCCGAGGACACCCTGCAGATAGTAGGAGACGACATCTTTGTCACCAACCCCTCCATTCTGGCCGAAGGCATCACCACCGGGGTGGGCAACTCCATTCTCATCAAGCTCAACCAGATAGGGACACTGACCGAAACCATGGACACCATAGAGATGGCCAAGTCATCCGCCTATTCCACAGTCATTTCCCACCGCTCCGGGGAGACAGAGGATTCTTTCATCGCCGACCTGGCGGTTGCAGTAAACGCCGGTCAGATCAAAACCGGCTCCGCCAGCAGAAGCGACCGCCTGGCCAAGTACAACCAGCTACTGCGCATCGAGGAGGAACTGGAAGAGCAGGCCATTTACTTCGGCCCGGCCATCGCCCTGCAGTGGTTCGGCAAGGAATAACCAGACAGTGACTTGCGGGCGTGCGGCACGAGTGGCGTTTAGAGTGGCAGGCTGCAAGCAGACAGTACTGAAATTCAGGCATTAAGGCCTGGTGCTTGTTTACGTCTCTTTGCAGCTGCCACCCTGCATCCGCAAGACTGTTCTTTCCGGATGCAGAACCCATGGGCCTTCTCTACAGAACCAGGCGCATTATTTCAGCGTGGTGCATGCCGCATGGTGCCGCATAAAGACAGGCTTTCCTGAAAGGTACTGAGTATAATGGACCTCTACACCAGACAACAACTACCTGGGCCTCTCAGCTTTTCTAAATAGCGCTGCGCTTGCTCTTTCTGCCTTTTTCCCCTTGCACTGCCTGTCAAAAGAGAAAAAGGCGTGTTTATGCCTGAATGCAAAGCTCAAAATGGAAAATATCCCCCGATGAACAATGATAAATGGCTAAGCAGGATACTGGGACTGGTATGCAGTGTTTTTGACGGCTATTCCACTGTCCTTTTTCTGCGTGATCCGGGCCGGGATATTTGCCGGATAGCTGCAAGCTTCAGCCTGGGCGATTCCATAAGTACCGGGTACGAGATCAAAACAGGGACCGGCCTGGTGGGGTGGATCGCCAAAAACGACAAGCCCCTGCTGATAAACAACTTCGACCGGGACGAGGGCTGTCTTGGTTATTACCCGAGGGAGAGCGAGTCCAAGATCAAGGCATTCATGGGTTGTCCCCTGCCCCAGGAGGCGGGAGTGCTCTGCGTGGACAGCAAAAAAACCTATTCTTTCAGTGACAAGGATCAAAAAATCCTTTATCAGTTCGCCCAGCTTGTCCAGGATATCCGCCAGGGCTTGATGCAGGCGGATCACAGCCTTAAGAGCCGGGAATATTACAGATACCTGGCCCTTATCCAGGAACTGAGGCAAAGGGTGCCTAAGTGGAGATCCTTTCTGCAGCAGCTCCTGGAACTGCTCAGTCAATCCACCGGTTTTTCCCACTGTTTCATGGCGGCCAGGGATGAACGGGGGGAAGGCTACTTTATTGAGGGCCTGCAGCAGGAGATACTGCCCAGGGTCAACCTGAAGGAACACAAGTTCAATATCGATTCCGGGCTGCTGGGGTGGGCCTTTAAGCACGGTTCACCGGTTTTTTCCGGCCTGCATGAAGGACCGGCGGGCCTGCCTCTTTTCGGCAAGGAAGTCCCTGCCAAGCAGTTCAAGTCGGTTATCTGCCTGCCCCTGGTGGTGCACAGAAAGACCAGGGGACTTCTGGTACTGGCTGATACCGGGGCCCTGCCCATAGATGAAGAGTTAAAGGGATTTGTATACATGGTTGGCGATTACCTGGGTCTGTTCCTGGAAAACCTGTATCTCAAAAGCCGCGTAAGCTGAACATTAATCCTTAGTGAGGCCTGTTGATGTTTATTTCCAAGCTGTTTTCCCTCTTCGGCAAGAGCCTGGCCATGGACCTGGGTACAGCCAATACTTTGATGTATACACCCAGGGACGGTATTGTCCTCAATGAACCTTCTGTGGTGGCCCTGGATTCCAGGGACGGCAAAGTGCTTGCCGTAGGCCGTGAAGCCAAGGAGTTTCTGGGACGCACCCCCCAGAGAATAGTGGCTATAAGACCCATGAAGGACGGGGTCATCGCAGATTTCGAAGTCACCAATGCCATGATCTCCTTTTTCATCAAGAAGGTTATCCACGGGTTCAACCTGGTCAAACCCAAAATGGTCATCTGCGTTCCCACCGGTATAACTCAGGTGGAGAAAAGGGCGGTCATCGAGTCCGGGCTGCAGTCCGGGGCCCGGGAGGTGAGGCTGGTGGAAGAGCCCATGGCGGCAGCCATCGGAGCAGGCATGAGCATCGAGGAGCCCCTGGGCAACCTGGTTGTGGACATAGGAGGCGGGACCACAGAAGTGGCAGTGATTTCCCTGTCTGCAGTGGCTTATTCCGAGTCTGTCCGGGTGGCCGGAGACGAGATGAACGAGGCCATTCAGCGTTTTATCCAGGAAGAGTTTCAGCTCCTGGTGGGGGAGAACATGGCGGAAAATATCAAAATGAACATAGGCACGGCTTATCCCCCGCCGGAACCCATGACCTTCAGGGTGCAGGGCAAGAGAATCGTGGACGGCAACCCGGCAGCAGTGGAGATAAACGACGCACAGGTACGCGAGGCTATACAGGAGCCTGTGCGGGCCATTGTCCACGCCGTGCATCAGGCCATGGAGAAGACTCCGCCGGAACTGGTTTCCGATATTGCTGACAATGGCATTCTTCTGGCTGGAGGCGGCGCCCTGCTCAAGGGGCTGGACCAGCTCATAAGCAAAGAGGTCCAGGTAAGGGTGCAGGTGGACGAGGAGCCCCTGACCACTGTACTCAGGGGCACGGGAAAGGCCCTGACCCAGGAAAAAAAGTATTCTTACGTTTTTATTAATTAGCACTACAGCGAAACTTATAAAATTTTTCAACCTGTCTAAACTGGGGACAGTCCCGCACCTACTTGATTTCTCAACAAGATTTAGTGATTTCATGAAATCATTCCCAAGTAGGTGCGGGATAGTCCCCGGAGGTCAATAAATAAGTTTCGCTGTAGTGTTAACCTGTTTGTCGTGATGTATTCAGAGCTTACCTGAAAAAAAGTCCAAGTCTCCAGAGGTAGACCAGCCAGGGGGTCACGGTCTCCGGGTTCTCCTGGATAAGCATGGAAAGCTCCCGGGAGTCCAGGAGCAGGCCATCCCGGTTTTTTTTAAGGCTTAAGACCCTTAACTTACGGATCCTTCCAGCGTTGAAGACATATACAAACTCGTAGTTTGTTTCCCTGCGGCCGTCTACAAGGGATACCAGCCTGAAGCCAGCCAGCCTGAGACCGGTTCTCTCCCTTAGTTCCCTGCTGGCTGCTTCCTGCACCGCTTCCCCTGCCAGTACATGCCCTGAGGCCGGCAGATCCCACCTGCCACAGTAGGGTGGTTCGGACTCAGTTCGTTTTTGAAGGTATATCAGGCCTTGCCGGTCATAGAGGGCCACGGCTACGGACCGGTGGTGCAGACCGTGAAAGTGCACCTGGCTTTCCGGGAAAACACCCAGGGGGCGATTTTTTCCATCCACCACTTCCAGAATATTCCGGCTTGTTGTCGTAGAAAGCATGCTGGTCCTTTCTGTTTTCTGTTTGCATCAGACCACAGGATCCATCCCTTTTCAGGAAGAGCTATACCTGATAGTACACCTGTCGTGCACAACTGTCACCCGGCTTTTGACCGCAGCCTTCCTGGAGATGACAGAGGACAGTGAGGAGCTCGGGTGTTTTTTTGTGCAGGCAGCTATTGGTCAAAACTAAAGACAACAGGTGCATTGAGGTTTTTGGCCCGGTTCAGAAGGATGCTGATCCGGGATGATCCATTATCTTTTTGAAAGTGATATTGACGCAGGTGCTGATTGTATTAATTATCAATAGTGAAATGGTTTGCAGGTAGCAAAATGTTTAACCTCTGAACCCAATTCAGGGTGAGCAAAGAAGGAGAGAATGAAAAGACTGGATATGGACTGTCTGGCGGCAATCAACTTTGAAATCAGGTGGAGCAGCCCCGAGGCCGTGCATCGTGAGCATTTCATGGCCAGGAAGGCTAACATGTGGCGCGATATTTTCCCGGCAGACTTGAAAGAGGCTCTCATGGGGCAGCCAGCGGGGGGCGAGGCGGTTGTTTCGTGCCGGCCTGGAGAGGCTGTGCCCGCCCGCTCCGGACAGGATATTCTGTCCACCAGGCCGCAGAATTTTATGCGCCGCGAGTTCCTTGGCCGGAATGTAGAGCCGGCCAGGGGCCGGTTTTACCCCAGGGGTATGCTTGCCGGAGCTGGTTTTTTCAGTACGGATATGCGGCCCTGCCGCATAACTGCCCTGGACGAAAAAGAATTAAGAGTTGACTGCGCACATCCCTTAAGCGACTACAATGTGGAAGTAAGGGCCAGGCTGGAAGACCTGGCCACCAAGGAATGCGAGATCGGGGGGAGGATGAATCACTGGATGGAAGAAATCCTGGGCAGCGGCCCTGGAATGCAGGCCAGGACGGGGAATGCCCCCACGCAATTCGCCCATGCCCATGGATTTGAGAGAAACGACTCCATGGACGATGCCCGGTTTAATTCTTCCCCGCGCTTTATTGACCATATAGATGCCCGGGCCCGTGGTTTTCTGGCCGGAGAGTATGCCCGGGAACTTGAGCCGGATATGAAGGTCCTGGATCTCATGAGCAGTGTAACCTCCCACGTGCCGCAGGACATGCAGCTCCAGGTGACCGGCCTGGGCCTGAATCCGGAGGAAATGCAGGCCAACCCGGTTCTGGATTCTCACGTGGTTCACGACCTGAACCGGTACCAGGAACTACCATTTAACGATGAATCGTATGATGCTGTCCTGTGCAGCCTGTCCGTGGAGTATCTGACCAGTCCCTGGGCCGTTGCCCGGGAGGTGGCCAGGGTCTTGAGGTCCGGGGGGATATTCATGGCGGGCTTTTCCAACCGATGGTTTCCTCCCAAGGTTGTCCGCCTGTGGCAGGAACTGCACGAATTTGAAAGAAGCGGATTCGTCCTGGATCTTTTGCTGCAGACCAATAGTTTCAAGGACCTGGAAAGCATAAGTATCCGCAACTGGTGGCGTCCGGAGGATGACCCCCACACCGGGCAGACCTGGGTCAGCGACCCGGTTTATGTGGTCAAGGGACGAAAGATCTAAGGCGGGCCATGTCCGCAACCCAGGTTGAAAGGTTGCACCAAGAAGGGCATGAAGATCTCAGGGAAAAAACCTTCGGGTCTTGAACTACATGCCCTTCACCTGTCCCATGAAATACCCAGCACTCACTTTAAAGATTTTGGTCTCAGCATAAGCAAAATAATGGGAAAGTGAGTGCTGGGTCCAGCTCAGCTGGATTTCATCGGGATGCTCTTCATGGTTGATATGCAGAAAAACAGCTGGTCTTTTATCAGGGTCAAGCCAGGGGCACTGTAAAGCTAAAGGTGCTGCCCTTACCGGGTGTACTGTTTACCCGGATTTTTCCGCCCTGCATTTCAACAAATTCCTTACAGAGCAAAAGTCCCAGGCCGGTTCCCTTTTCTCCCCCGGTGCCTTTTCTGGAAGTGGTTCTGTCCAGGACAAACAGCCCGGACAGGGTCTGTTCGTCCATTCCAGTGCCGGTGTCTTCTACGTGTACACTGCACTCGGAGTTTTCTATTTCTGCCGAGATCCTGATTCGTCCCCCGGCAGGGGTGAATTTGACTGCATTGGACAGAAGGTTTCTAATTACCGTGTCCAGCATACGCCTGTCTGCGTAAACCATCAAACCGGAATCAACTTCGGACTCAATGCTGATATCCTTGTTCCCGGCGGGTGTCTTGACCATGCGTATGCTTTTATCCGCTGCACCGGCAAGGGAGACATCTTCAGGTTCACATTCAATGGCCCCTTTCTGTATGCTGGCCCATTGCAGCAGGTTTTCCAGAAGGTCCTGCAGATTTTCTGTGGCCTTGTGCATCTCTTCAGCCACTTCCCTTAGATCCTGCTGGGAGAACTGATCCACTTCTTCAGCCAGCATGCGGGTAAACCCCATAACTCCTGTGAGAGGAGACCTTAGGTCATGGGCAATTATGGAAAAGAACCTGTCCTTTTCATCCAGCAACTGCTGCAATTGTTCATTTTTACGGTTTATTTCCTGCTCAGCCAGCACTCTGCCAGTTATTCCCCCCAGGTGCCTGGCTATTGCATGCAAAAGCCTCCACTCTTCCTGGAGAAAAGGTCCGTGGTCAGCGCGGGGTTTTTCCTGCAGGTAGGCCACGGTTATATCCCCCAGGGTCTGAGCCCCAGTGGTGAATTCAACGCTCATCTGCCACGGGGTTTCCTGGAAGCCTGGAGTAGAAAATACTTTCCCCCCGAAAGTTATGCGGGCGGCAGTGTCTTCGGGGTACTGCCATCCCGGGGGTATGGCTTCCACTGCCTGCTGCAGGAACGTATCCAGGGTGGTATCCTTTTTAAAGGCACTGGAAATTTGATAAAGACACTGCTGCTCCTTGACCCTTTCCTGTAGCCTGACCTCAGCATCTTTTTTAGCGGTAATGTCCGTGACAAAGCCCTGATAATAGATGACATCACCCTTTTCATCCCTGACTGCGCGCACATTCCTGGATACCCAGAACATG
This sequence comes from Desulfonatronospira sp. MSAO_Bac3, assembly GCF_003838035.1. Taxonomy (NCBI): domain Bacteria; kingdom Pseudomonadati; phylum Thermodesulfobacteriota; class Desulfovibrionia; order Desulfovibrionales; family Desulfonatronovibrionaceae; genus Desulfonatronospira; species Desulfonatronospira sp. MSAO_Bac3. The sequence goes on from NZ_QYZY01000387.1 coordinate 8,586, forward strand.
CTGCCATCAGGGCGTCTGAAAAGGGACTCGTAATTTTTGACCTCTCCGCGGCTCTCCAGGACCCGCTTGAATTCTTCCCTTTCTTCAGGATAGACGTAAACTTGGGAGGCGATATCATTTACCGCAGTGATGAGCTCTTCAGAGGTGTTGAAGCCGTGCATCCTGGCCAGGGTGGTATTGGCTGTAAGATAGCGTCCATCAGGAGTGACGGTGAAAATTCCTATGGGAGCCTGTTCAATGGTGTCCTGGTAAAACCTGATCAGATCCTGCTGATCCTGGCTCAGGGAACCGGGGTTGTGCTGGTGCATTTTTTCTCCGAGAACTGCCCAGCCATGCTCAAGCCATGGTCTGGATAATTCGTTTACATATCAGCCTGCAGGGGCGTTGCCGTTTTTTCCGGGCACGCCTGCCCTGATTTTAAACCCGGGTACAGACTGGTGGAGTTGAGCGCTCATGAGCTGATGCAGGTCTTTGAACCTGCCTGACTCCAGCTTTTATTTATACTTTTTAAAACCGCCAAAAAGACCGTCTGCCAGAATACAAGGAAAAAATCAATTCCTGCATCCGGGGGTATGGCAGGTGCGGGTAACCATTCGGGGGTGGGTGTCTGCAATCGCCACAGAGGATAGACTTGATGCGTACTCCGCAACCGTGAGCGGCAAAGCCGCCCGCCTGTCCCGTGAAACAAACGTAGTTTCAGCGTAGCTGGTTTCACTGGGATGTGCAACGAAGTTGCCCGTGCCAAAAAAATCTTCTCCGGCACGGGAAGCCTTCAGCTTCACACCCGACTAAAATGCGCTTTGCTGTCCTGCGGAATTTTAGCGGGCAGGCGGGTGCTCCGCACACACGGTTTTTAAGCATAAAGAGTTCTGGAAAGATTTTCCTGCCTGTCACTCAGGATGCTTTGCATGCTTCCTGCTACCCTGAAGGGTTACGATGCGGGGCAGTCCCCGGATTTTAAAAAAACAGGTTGCGCTGTAGTTTTAAGACTTTTGTCATTTCTGCATGTTGAATTCTGCGGCAGAATGTTTTATTTTTTTAAAATAAACGCTGATTAGATTGACAGTTGATGAATAAAGCCAAGGAGTGGAAAATGCAATTTATTGACGATCTGGATGTTTCCGGGAAAACAATCCTTATGCGGGTGGACTACAATGTTCCTTTAAAAGACGGCCGGGTTCAGGACGATTCCAGGATCCAGGCTTCTATTCCCACCATTGAATATGCTTTGCGCCAGAATGCCAGGATTGTGCTCTGCTCCCACCTGGGCAAGCCCAAGGGCCAGGTCAGGTCAGAGCTGTCCCTGGCACCTGCTGCAGAGAGGCTAAGTGCCATCCTGGGCAGAGACGTTGCCCTGGCTCCGGACTGCATCGGGGAAAAGGCTCTGGAAATGGTGCGCTCCCTTGAACCGGGGCAGATACTCATGCTGGAGAACCTGCGCTTTCACCCCGGCGAAGAAAAAAACGACGATGAATTCAGCCGAGAACTGGCCAGGATGGGTGATATTTACGTCAATGACGCCTTTGGTGTGAGTCACAGGGCTCATGCTTCGGTGGTGGGGGTAACCCGGCACGCACCTTCCTGCTCAGGGGGACTGCTTCTAAAAAAAGAATGGGAATATCTTTCCAAGGTTGGCGATCCGGCCAGGCCATTCGTGCTTATAGCCGGGGGAGCCAAGGTATCCTCCAAGCTGGGGGTCCTGGAAAACCTCATGCACAAAGTGGATACCATGCTCATCGGCGGGGCCATGGCCAACACTTTTATCAAGGCTCAGGGTTATTCAGTGGGCACTTCAAAAGTGGAGGATGATCTCCTGGACAAGGCCCGGGAAATCATGCAGAAAGCCATAGAGAACAAGGTGCAGTTTTACCTGCCCGTGGATTTCATGCTGGGTGAGGGTCCTGATGCTGAATCAGCAGAGGGGGTCTGCCCTTTCCAGGGAATACCTGGGCATCTCATGGCCCTGGATATAGGACCTGCCACATGCACCCTTTTCTCCGAAGTCCTGCACAAGGCCAGCACTGTTATCTGGAACGGCCCCATGGGCGCATTTGAAAACCGCCCCTTTTCCCAGGGTTCCAGAAATATCGCGGAGCTGGTCTCCGGGCTGAAGGCCACCACCATGGTCGGTGGCGGGGATACCGACTCCCTGATCCACGAACTGATGCTGCAGGACAAATTCAGCTTTATCTCCACCGGGGGCGGATCTTTCATGGAATTTCTCGAAGGCAAGACTCTCCCCGGCTTCAAGGCCCTGGAAGAGTGCAGCAGCAAATAGAAGGAGTAAGGTATGCCCAAAAAACTCATGGCCGCCAACTGGAAGATGTTCAAAACCTGGGAGGAAGCCAGGCAGACCGCCAGGGAGCTGGTGGTAGCCGTCAGAAACGACCTGCCCGATGACCGGGAAGTCTTGCTCTGCCCGCCATTTACCGCTCTGCGGGGGGTCAGCGAGATGCTCATGCAGCAGGAAGGCTTTTATCTGGGCGGGCAGGATTTTTATCCAGCTGAGCAGGGAGCCTTTACCGGCGAAATAAACCCGGACCAGCTCCTGGATGCCGGCTGCAGCTATGCCCTTGTCGGGCACTCGGAGCGCAGGCATGTACTCGGGGAAAAAGATGACTTCCTCGCTTCAAAAGTGGCCTTCGGCCTTCAGAAGGGACTGAAGGTCATCCTGTGCATAGGCGAGACTCTGCAGGAGCGCAAGCATGGACAGGTACAGGAGGTGCTTCATGCCCAACTGGAACATGGGCTCAAGCATATTTCCACGGGTATTTCGGCAGAGCACCTGGCAGTGGCTTACGAACCTGTCTGGGCCATAGGCACCGGTGAAACCGCCGGCCCCCCGGAGATACAGGAAGCCCACGACCTGGTCCGGGAAAAGCTCAAAGGTATTCTCAAGCAGGGGGAGGCAATCCGCATTCTCTACGGCGGCAGCGTCAAGCCGGAAAATACCGCTTCCATAATATCCCTTGACAATGTAGAAGGGGTTCTGGTAGGTGGTGCAAGCTTAAACGCTGATAAATTTTCGCAAATAGTACTTGCGTAAGCATATGGAGGTAGTTCCTTGCAGACATTGATTGTAACTCTGCATCTTATATCCTGCGTGGTCCTGGTGGTCCTGGTTCTGCTGCAGTCCGGGCAGCAGGGCATGGGAGTCATATTCGGGGGAGGCGGCGGAAGTCTCTTCGGAAGCGGCGGCGCAGGCGGAATCCTGGCCAAGCTGACGGTAGCGGTGGCCATCATATTTTTTTGCACATCCCTTACTTTTACATATATGACCGCCAAGCAGCATGAGACTCAACCCAGTGAAATTGTGCAGCAACATGAGGAGGAAAGTTCCCGGGATTTTCCTCTGCAGAGCATGAGACCGGACAGTGAAGACGGAAGGGAGACATCAGGCCCGGTTTCCAGTCAGTGATCCCTGCAGCTTTTTAAATCGATACACGCCGAAGTGGTGGAACAGGTAGACACGCTATCTTGAGGGGGTAGTGGGCACCGCCCGTGGGGGTTCGAATCCCCCCTTCGGCACCATCAACAAGTCCAGTCGAGTCAGACTGAATTAATAAAGTCAATAAATTCAGAGCTTAAGCCCGGGCATCCTGTCCGGGCTTATTTTTTGGGTGCTGCCGGTTCTGGCCTTAGTCAAACCTGCATCAAAGCCGTGCAGAAGTTTTGAGCCTGGAGCAGTCTGTCATGCTGACCTTTCCCGCCCTGGCAGATTGTAACCATTCAGGGGGTCCTCGGTGTTGATTACTGGCCTTTTGTAAGCCCTTCTTGACACCCGGCATGGTCATTTTATTTTTTGAGGATGAAACAGAACATGACAGAAAAGGACATAAAATCCAGCCGGAGCAGGGTTGTTCTGGACACAAGCATACTGACCAATCCTGAATCCAGGCAGTATTTCGGAGAAGATCTGCCCTCAGCCATTAAAAAGATATGTTTTCTGGTCCAGGAATGCGGTTTTGAGCTTTATATTCCTTCTTCGGTTTTCAAAGAGCTCTCCAACTTTGTGCCGGCAAAGGAATTGACAGGACTGCGTATTCTTGCCGTTGTCCGCAATCCCGACCTGTACAATCTTCAGGTCCCGGCGGCCATATTCCATGCCTTTATCCACAAGCTGCGCCAAAGGGTGAACAAGGGCCTGCAGGTAGCGGAAAAGGCCATTGAAAGGGATAACCTCCCGGAAAACATCCGCTGGGTTCGGCAGCATTACCGTGAAGCCCTGCGCAGCGGAATTCTGGACAGTACAGAAGACCTGGAGGTAGTGCTTATGGCCAGGGAAGTTCAGGGACTGGTTCTCACCGAAGACCAGGGTATCTGCAGTATGGCTTCAGATCTGGGTCTGGAGGTTTTCAACGCTCTGGATTTTGTCCACTACTGTCAGGGCGTCATGAAGGAGGATGACTTTGCTCGACCAGGATCAAGGAATTGAACACAATGAATACAACGGACTGGTTTATTCCAGGCAGAGAAAGGACAGTTCCTTCCCCCGGGGCACGGTACATCTATATAATGAGGATCAGAGCCGTCCAGGCAGAAGCATAACAGGGTTTCCGCACATCAAAAGGACTTACCACCTGCATGCCGGAATCAAAAGGCTTTTCAAAAACGATTCCTTTAAGGCCGAAGAAAAGCTGGACGGATACAATCTGCGTGTATTCAGCCATGCAGGACGACTTCTGGCCGCCACCAGGGGAGGCTTTATCTGCCCTTTCAGCACCGAATGGGCCGGTATATGGGCTGAAGAATACGATCTGGATGGTTTTTTCAGAGATTATCCCGGGCACTATCTGTGCGGGGAGGTTCTAGGGGATAACCCTTACAACCGCCAGCGCGGCGTTGATCTGTCTCCGGGAGCCCATTTCTTTGTATTTGAGGTCTGCAAGCCCGACGGCACCTTTTTGCCTGTATCCACCAAAGAAGAACTGCTGCGTGAATATGGACTGCCGGCAGTGAAAGAACTGGGCACCTTTAATGCGTTGCAGGGTGAAGAACTTTATGCTCTTCTTCGCGACCTCAACTCCCGGGGCAAGGAGGGCGTAGTGCTCAAGTCACCCGATTCCTCCAGGCGGATGAAGTTTGTCACTCCGGAATGCGATATCCAGGATATCAAGGACGGCCTCGAGGTCGGGTTTGATCTGGATATGGGTTTTTTTCAGAGCCGATACATGCGGGTTGTTTATTTTGTTCAGGAGCTCGGCCTGGATAAGGACGAATACTCCCGGAAGCTGGGGCGGGCATTTATGGACGGCATTCCAGTATCAGAGAATTACCAGGGTGCCAGGGAAGAATACACCGTATATCTGTCCAGCCGTAACACCTGGCAGTCCTTGCTCAGCATGCTCATAAGCCAGATCAAAATCAGGACGCTGGAAACATCCTGGCAGCATGTCCGGGGCAGGGAAATGCTCAAGGTGCGCTTTGCCAGG
>NZ_QYZY01000388.1:0-24127 GCF_003838035.1 Desulfonatronospira sp. MSAO_Bac3
CATTAACAAGCAAAATGCGGACCAGGGATGTAACCATTCAGGGGATGCCGCAATCGTCCTGGGGACAGTCCCCGCGACACCTTTTCCTACAAAATTAAAAAATTACAAACGCTAATTTTTGTGAACCTGCACATATATTACTTAGCGTGGACAGTCCCCAAGGCCTGGTGCCAGTAGCTACCACCGTTGATGCCCCTGAATGGTTACCCAGGGATGGTTGTACGGGGGCATTGTCTTTTTTAATCGAGGTCGGAATAGGTATCGGGATCGGAAGCGAAATCAAAGGCGAGGTCAAGTACCGGCCAGGGGGAGCGTCCCCTGGCCTATGGCTGGATGATGCAACGATATGCCGGCATCTTAATCAAGTGGTGGGGCATTCCGGGCATATTATGTGCTGGCGCACCAGTTCGTAGGCTTTCTGCGCTTCCGGGGTCTTAACCTTGTCCAGGTCCTTATGATCAACCAGCATCAAAGCATCACAGGGGCACATGGGAGCGCAGGCCGGTCCCAGGCCTCCACGGTCCAGGCAGAGATTGCACTTGGTTATAGGGGTCTTCTGAGCACCGGTGCAGACCATGGCCACGTAGGGGCAGGCCATGAGGCAGTTTTTCGTCGGGCACTCGGCGCAGAGTTCCTGGTTTAAAAGGATGGCCCCGGTGTCGGGATCACGGTAAATCGCTTTTTTGGTGCAGGCCTTCATACATTTAGGGTTTTCACAGTGCTGGCAGTAAAGGGGTACCCACCAGCCGTCGGTTGTCCTGGTCATGATTATCCTGGGATAGGTGTGTACGAACTTGCATACCGACTCGCATGTCCCGCATCCAATGCACTTGCTGTAGTCCAGATATAGTGTCTGCATGGTTAGCGCAAATCCTCCCTGCGTATGACTTCATCCTGAAATTCATCAAGGCGTCCCTGGTCCTTTAGGGTGATCCATTCATCAAGAGACTTGGCTGCCTTGAGCCCGCTGTATACCGCCTTGCCGATCTTGCTGGGCCCCATAAGCACATCTCCGGCTACAAAAACCGAATCCAGGCTGGTCATCTGCAGCCATTTGACCTCGCCCTTGCGCACGTTGTCCAGACCCAGGTCGTGAGCAAAGGGAGGGGTTCCCATTTCACCAACAGCCGTAACCACTATGTCCGCATCCATGATAAAGCTGTCTTCCTTCTGGACCTTCAGGCGGCACTTTCCTGCTTCGTCAGGTTCAGACATGACGCAGGGCGCAAACCTGACCCCCTCGACCCTGTCGGTGCCCACAATTTCCAGGGGAGCTGCATGTTCCATGCACGCAGCGCCCTGTTTCTCCAGCATGTTGAATTCCATGCTGCCGCAGGGTGCCTCCTCCCGGCTTCTGCGGTAAACCAGGCTTACCTGGGAAGCCCCCTCGGTAAGAGCGGCATGGACGACATCAACGGCAGTAAATCCTGCTCCAATGACCACGACTTTTTTGCCTTTTATTTCAGGCACATCCATGTTGGTGATCTCGTAGCTGGCGGCCCGTACCGGAAACAGAAACTCCAGCCCGGAGTAGACTCCAGGCAGCTCGTGACCGGGAATTTCCATACGCCTGGACTTCCATGTGCCGGTGCAGATAAGAACAGCGTCATTGTCCTCCACCCGGCCTCCAAGGCTTTTGTAGGTGTAGGCCATATCATCCCCGGTTTCTTCGTGCATAGGTTCTGATCCGCAGATCTTGGTGCGCAGCTTGAACTCGACTCCAAACTCCTTTTCCAGCTTCTCTGCGCCGCGGGCAATATTTTCCGGCTGTATGCGGTGTCCGGGTATGCCGAAGACCATAAGACCTCCGGGCTTGGGCAGCTTGTCGTACACTTCCACTTTATACCCGGCACAGGCCAGGTAGCCGGTTGCAGACAATCCCGAAGGCCCGGATCCGATTATAGCCACCTTGCGGCCGTTAGGCTCAGGCTTTCCTGAACAAAGAAATGTAAAATCCATGGCACTGTTTCCGTTTTGGGTTTTGGATTGAGGATTATGGATCAGCAGTACTGCGAAAGATTAAGTTTGTCCGCATGTAGCTGTTCAGCTTCAAAGGAAGCCAAGAGGTTTTGCCCACGGAACACACGGAAGGACACGGAAAGAAGAAATGAGAATTTATTCCGTGCTTTTCCGGGTGTTCCGTGGGCAGTCTCTTTTGCCCCGCAAGGGGCCTTCTTTTTCAACGCAGAGCCGCGGGAAAAGCTTAGCTCCTTCCTTTCAATTTAAAACACCTATAACGCGGATTTGATCTCGCGGCAAATAAATTATGGGAGGATTTTTTCAAAAAAAAAGCTCCTTCCCGAGGGAAGGAGCTTTTATAAGTTCTGTTTGTTATTCTGACTATTCAGAAAGCCCCTTGCGTCCTATCTGTCTGGCGTAGGCCAGGGCCACTGTCCTGTATACCAGGTGGGCCAGCTTGGACCAGGGCAGGTATGCAAAAAGCATGAAGACAGTTACCAGGTGCAGATAATAGACAATATAGGCCAGTGCAGCTGCATCAGCCAGCCTGAAGATCTGGGCCAGGAAGCCGGTGATGACCACTGCCCAGATTACACCCAGAAGATACCAGTCATAAAAGGAATTGACAGTCTTTTTGGGGTCAATGTTCAGGCGCATGCGGGTCATGTAAACAAGCCCCACAATGAGCGCAATTCCGGCAATATTGGCGAAAATCTTCACCGGGTTCCACATGGCCATGGGTGTGGCGAAATCGACAATGCCGAATATGTTCATCCAGTAAGCTGTGGCTACAAACGCGGTTACCAGGAAAAGCCCTACAAATCCGTAGAATACCAGCAGGTGGCCGGTGTAGCGCTCCTGGTTGGTCTCGCAGTCCTTGAACTTGACGTGGGTCAGGATCTGTTCCTTGATTACGTCATAAAGGGACCTTAGCAGCGAGGGCGAGCCTTCCTGGGGCACGTATCCCGCTTCCTTGAACGACGACAGCATCCTCCCCACCGAATATATAAAGGTGAAGACCACGAAAATGACCGTCAGGATGAATATGGGGTCAATGGCCTGAAGTGTGGGGAACACCTTGCTGAATATGATTTCGCCGTCTGGAATGGTCAGCCCGGTAGTGATGGCCCAGACAATGAGAAAAAGTATTGCCGGAATGGCAAAGAGTACCGGCAGATACTTGGCTGAACTCATCCACTCGCCCAGGATGGCCGGCCTGGCCAGGGACTTGTAGGCGGTATTGCGAAGAGCCGCCAGCAGGTCCCCGGGCTTTGCCCCGCGGGGGCAGTAGTCGGAGCACTCTCCGCAGTTGTGGCACAGCCAGATGTCGATATCATTGACCAGCTTGTCTTTCATGCCCCACTGGGCCCAGACCATTTCCTTGCGGGGAAACGGGGTTTCTTCCGGCGACAGGGGGCATATCACGCTGCAGGTGGCGCACTGATAGCATTTCTTCAGGGATTCGCCTCCGGCAGCCTGCATTTCCCGGATAAACTGTACATCAGGGTCGATTCGTGTAGACATCTATAACCTCCTAGAAACCCTTGTATGGATTTGGTCCGTATCCCTCGATCTCTTCGATGAAATCATCGATTATCTTGGGGATCTTGTCATATTCATCTATGGATATCTGCTTCTGCTGAACCCTTTCGGATTCAACCTGCAGTCTTTCCAGGGTTTCACCTATGTTGTCCATGCGCATATTGCAGAGTTCGCTTCCCTTGATGAAGTGGCACTGGTAGTCGTCGCCGTACTTGCAGCCAAGCAGCAGTACCCCGTCAATGCCCTTACTCATGGATTCAGCGATCCACTGGGTGTTCACCGAGCCCAAGCAGCGGATGCCTATGAAGCGAATGGATGCCGACCACTTGTTTTTGCGCATGGCCGCCATATCTAAGGCCGGGTAAGCGTCGTTTTCGCAGACCAGGCAAAGGATGCGGTAGCCGCCTTCCTCTTCGTCCTCCGGGACCTGAATTGCACCGATGGCCTCATTGAGCATGGAAACGCTGTAGTTGTCAAAGGAGATGACGCGCTCCGGGCATGCTCCCATGCAGGTTCCGCAGCGGCGGCACCTGGTGGTGTTGGGCTCCGGAGTTCCCTTCTCGTCGTCGTCCAGGGCTCCAAATGGGCATTCCTCGGTGCAGCGCTTACACTGGGTGCAGCGGACCATGTTGAACTTGGGGTAGGTGGGGTCCCCGGAACGGGGATGCACAGCCACGCCGTGATTGACCGACTCTAAGCACTGAATGGACTTGAGGGCTGCACCGGCGGCGTCGTCCCTGGCAGTACCCATGCTCATGGGCTGGCGCACGCAGCCGGCTGCATAGATACCTGTACGCCTGGTCTCATAGGGGAAGCAGATGTAGTTGGAATCAGCAAAGCCGTTGAAAAGCTCCAGATCCGGGATCTGTTCGCCCTGGCGGTAACCAAGTTTGAGTACGGCATCTTCTGCGATGGTGGGTACCATGCCTGTGGCCAGGACCAGAAGGTCCACCGCCACTTCCACATCTTCACCCAGCAGGGTGTCGGTTACCTTGACCACGACCTTGCCGTCGCTGTCTTCGCTTACTTCCTGAATCTCGGACTTGGTCAAAAAGATCCCTGGATCATCCTGGGCCGCCCGGTAGTAGTTTTCAAATACTCCAGGTGTGCGCATATCCTTGTAGAAAATAAAGGCCTTGGCATCATCGTCCTTTTCCCGGATATACCCGGCCTGCTTTAAAGAGCCCATGCAGCATACCGAAGAGCAGTAGGGAAGATGCTCGGGATCTCTTTGTCCGGCGCACTGGATAAATGCAGCACTTTTAACCGGCTGGCCGTCGGAGGGCCTTTGCAGTTTGCCTTCCTTGGCCATGGTCTCCAGCTCCACATTGGTAACCACGTTCTTGATCTTGCCATAACCCAGATGTCCAAGCTTGGAGGCATCGTAGGGCTTCCAGCCAGTGGCCAGAACAACGGAGCCTATAAAGAGCTCTTGTTCCTCGCCTCCGGACTTGACCGTCACGGTATATTTGCCCGGGGCTCCCTTGATGAGCTGAAGCTCTGCCTTGGTCAGGACCTTGATCTTGTCGTTTCCTTCCACTTTACGGATCAGTTCGTCCACAGAGGGCTGTTCAGCCTCAGTATACGGGTGTTTGGTGGGGGTCTGTTTGTACATCTTGGCGGCGAAACCACCCAGCTTGTCTTCTTTCTCCAGCACAACCACGTCGTAGCCGGTATTGGCAGCGCCCAGGGCGGCGTTGAGGCCGGTCACGCCACCGCCCAGGACCATGATGGTGTTGCTTGGCTCCAGGGGTTCGCGCTCAGGGTAATCGGTCTTTTCCAGGCGGACAACGCCCATGCGGATGTAATCCCGGACCATCATGGTCAAGGGATCGGACATCTCGTCATCTTCGGGCTCCGGAAGTTCCGGGTCACGGAAAGACCACACAGCCAGCTCGCGGATATTGGCCCTTTCCACCAAGACACTTGGTCCGAAATCGAACACGTCCCACATGACCCTGGGAGAGCAGGCACCTATGCAGACCTTGTTCACCCCTTCATTGTCGATATCATTCTGGATTTCCGCGACTCCTTCCTTGCTGCAAAGAAATCCATGCTCCTTGAGCACCGCTGGAGAGCACTCTTCGTCAATATACTCTCGAACCGCTTCCTTGTTCAGGTTGTCCCCGATTTCGCAACCGGTACAGATATATACTCCTGTCTTGTTGTCAGCCATTGTGACTTACCTCCTCACCGTTTGAATAGCATTCAGTGCCCCGCCTGTGGCTGTTTCGGCCGAGGTCATAACATCCAGCGGCATTTTGGCGCAGCCAACAGGGAAGATTCCCTTTTCCTCGCCGCCGGTGATAAAACCTGACTCGTCCCTGGGAACTTCCACAGCCAGGCCGTCTATGGAAATGGAAGGCTGCATTCCCGTGGCCAGAACCACGAGATCGAAGGTCTCCTCTTTTTTGACTCCGCCCATGATGTCTTCGGCGGTAACCACCAGATCACCGGTTGCGGTGTCTTCGGTGATTTTTGCGACCTTGCCCTTGACCATCTGCACTTTTTCGTCCTGCTGAATCTTGCTCAGGAAATTCTCGTACCTGCCCGGAGCGCGCAGATCTATGTAGTAGATAACCACCTCAGCGTCCGGGTACTGTTCCCGGATGTAGGTACAGTGCTTAAGGGATGCCATGCAGCAGATGTATGAGCAGTAATCCAGGTGATTCTGATCCCTGGATCCGGCGCACTGCACAAAGGCGATGCGTTTGGGCTCCTTGCCGTCGGAAGGCCGCAGAACCTGTCCGTCTGTCGGTCCTGCCGGGGCGGCCAGCCTTTCCAGCTGCATATTGCTGATGACGTTGGGGATCTGTCCGCCGCCCAGGTTGGTGAGCTTGCTCACGTCGTAGGGCTTCCAGCCGGTAGCAACTATAATGGAGCCTACATTCAGGGTGAACTCGCGCTCTTTTTCATCCAGGTCTATGGCCTGATACTCACAGGCATCAACGCACTTGGCACAGGATGACCCCTCGCACACCTGATCGTCGATGACGTAGCGCATGGGAAAGGACATAAGATGCGGGCGGTAGATGGCCTTGGTTTTGCCCATGCCAAAATCATAATCACTGTCTCTTTCAACAGGACAGACTTCCACGCATTTGTCGCATGCGGTGCAGTTGCTGTTGACGAATCTGGGCTTGACCTTGATCTTGGCCTCGTAGTTGCCCGGGCCGCCGGATACCTGAGTTACCTGGGCCATGGTGAACTGCTTCACCCTGGGGTTTTTTTTGATGCGCTGAAAGTTTATCTCCAGGCCGCATGTCGGAGGACAAAGTTTTGGGAAATAGTGCTTAAGCTGGGCCACTCGTCCTCCAAGATAGGGCTCCTGCTCTACGATGTACACCTCGTGTCCGACTTCAGCGGCCTCCAGCGCGGCTGTCAAGCCGCTGAAACCGCCGCCGATTACCAGAATACTGTTATTGGACATTCTCAATCCTCCCTGATTTAATGCCTTATCTTACGAAAATGGCCTAAGGCCGAACTAAACCCGGGTTTAGTTCAGCTCGGACTTAGACCATTAAAAAGGCTGCGGGCCATGCGGCCCGCAGCCTGATTCATTTAGTCCTTGTCCCACTTGGGATCGAAGATCTGGATGTAAGGCCTCTTGAAGAAGGTCATCTCGCCCTTCTGAGGATCGTACTTGGAGTTGGTGAAGCACAGCCACTCTTCCTCGTTCAGACCCATAAAGTCGGAGCGATAGTAGAAGCCAGGGTACCTGGTCTCTTTGCGGAACCGGATGTGCATGGTATGCAGGCGTACGGTCCACAGGCGATGGTAGTTTTCCCAGGCGCGCAGGAGTTCATGCAGATCCCTGGCGCACAGCTTCAGGGAGTCTTCCTGGAGCATATCCAGGTGCTGACTCAAGACCTCCAGCAGAGCCTCGGAGGTGGTGTAGTAGGTGGCCACACCGCCGCCGTACTCATCGGAGTACTTGATCAGGCGCATCATGAAGTTGCGCGGGGTGATGTACTTGGGGTTGATGTCCGGAGCAGTAGATACGTTCTTGTGCTCTTCGTAGTTGTACCAGGGCAGATAGATCATCTTGGCCAGATCCTGCGGGGATTCCTGCAGGGTGGGCTTGAAGTCCTTGTGATCCACGCACCAGCGTACCATCTGCTTGGCAGCGATACGCCCCTCGGCGTGAGCACCGGAGGAGAACTTGTGCCCGGAAGCGCCGACTCCGTCTGCGCAGGTCCACAGGCCCATGACCGTGGTCATGCGGTTGTAGGCCTTGCCGTTGGGAGCGCGTACCTTGTACTCTTCCGGAACCCAGTCTTCGTCGGGACCGGATACCCAGATGCCGCAGCAGCCGGAGTGGGATCCCAGCAGGTAGGGCTCTGTGGGCATCATTTCGGAGCCCTTGTTTTCAGGCTCGATGTTCATGCAGGCCCACAGGTTGGCCTGGCCAACGCACATATCCAGGAAGTCTTCCCAGGCTTCGGATTCCAGGTGCTTCTGCTCTTTCTTGGACAGTTCCTTGAAGGTGTCCTGCAGAGCAGTGGCGGTATCCATGAAGATGGGACCGCGTCCCTGTCTCATTTCCTCCAGGGTGCAGTGGTTGCGCAGACAGGCGGGCATGACCTTGCCGGTGGCGTAGCCTTTCTCCCGGTAGGGCTGAACCAGATGGTCGTTCTTGACCATGTAGTCTTCGCCCTGGGCGTTGGTGGCCTTGGCCTTGAACAGCAGGAACCATGCGCCCACAGGTCCGTAACCGTCCTTGAAGCGGGCGGGTGTGAACCTGTTTTCCATCATGGTCATTTCTGCGCCCACCTCGGAGCACATGGTGTAGGTGGAGCCGGCGTTCCATACGGGATACCAGGCACGTCCCATACCTTCACCGGTGGAGCGGGGGCGGTATACGTTTACTGCGCCGCCGCAGGCCACCAGGATGGCGTTGGCCTTGAATACGAACACCTTGTTTTCACGGGTGGAAAAGCCCACTGCCCCGGCTATGCGGTTGGGTTCATTGGCGTCCAGGAGCAGCTTGACCACAAAGATGCGCTCCATGTACTTGTCTTCGCCGATGGCGTTTTTGGCTGCCTCGGCCACGATGACCTTGTAGGACTCACCATTGATCATGATCTGCCAGCGACCGGAACGAACAGGCTTGGCACCTTCGCGTACCTGCAGGCCCTTCTTCTTGGCGGCTGCACCGTCGAGGCGCTTGCCGTCGTCAGTGGTCACCCAGATGGGCAGTCCCCATTCCTCAAACAGATGTACGGAATCATCCACGTGACGGCCCAGGTCGAAGACCAGATCTTCGCGCACGGCCTTCATGAGGTCGTTCTGGACCATACGGGCGTAGTCCTCAGGAGTATTGTCGCCCAGATAGGTGTTGATGGCGGACAGGCCCTGGGCCACTGCGCCGGAGCGCTCCAGGGAGGCCTTGTCAACCATGAGATAACTGACATCGTGCTTGTCGGCCCACTTTTTGATCTCTACAGCAGCGCCGCAGCAACCCATGCCGCCGCCCACCAGCAAGCAATCAACATCAATTTCCTTGATTTCCGGCTCACCGATGGGAACACCAAGATTCTGGCTCTTAGATGGAATAACAGGCATAAATACCTCCTTAAAATGCTTGTGACGAATTAAAATCAGCCGTGATCAGACTACTTCATAACGGCAGGGTTCTTCCATGTCTCTGTGTAGTCGGCGTTCTTGATTTCAACCTTCTGGTTGATGACGTTTGTGGGCTTCTTGAGCTCTGTCTCGTTGAACAGGAGCTCGTTTTCCAGGTCGCCTGCTTCGGGCTTGCCTTCGTAAGGCTTGATGGAGCCTTCTTCAGTGGTCCTGATGGGGAACTTGAAGCGTTTGATGTTGCCGTTGCGGAACTGGATGGTCCACATGATGTCGGTACCGCTGCGCATGGGAATGCTGGTACCGCCCATGGGGGCGAAGTCGGCATAGGGACGGGCCTCAATGGCGCCCTGGGGGCAGATCTTGACACAGGAATAGCACTCCCAGCAGGCGTCCGGCTCCTGGTTGTAGGCAAGCATTGCCTCGGGGTCCAGGATCATGAGGTCGTTGGGGCAGATGTACATGCACGCGGTCTTTTCTCCGCCCTTGCAGCCGTCACATTTCTCCGGATTTACAAAGGTTGGCATAACGGTCCTCCTTAACTATAAGGTTTTAAACTTCCACTACCAAATTCCCCGGGTGGGGAAGCCATAACAAACAAGAACACCAGGTCCTCGTTTTACATATATTTCATGACAAATACTGCATTGCATCAATATTGTAAATTCAATTTGTCTAATATTGAACTTTGATATTTGTCAAGAAAAAGATGTTTGTAATAAAAATAACGTAATTTTATTTGGTTATCATCTCATGCCGCAATGATGCTGCATTGCGGCATGAGATTTTGTAACGATCTCCGGAGTTATATTTCCGGTGCGGGCAGATAGTCGGACTCTTTGGCTGCCAGCTCCTTGATTTCTCCGGCCCGGGCCAGGGTGTTGTCCACCACTTCGGGACCAAGAGATTTGGCCTTGGCGATTTCTTCAAACAAGGTGCGGTTGAAGGCCAGGGGGGTGTCAGTGATGCAGCCCCTGGAATCGGTGCGGGCCGTATCAAACTCCTTCATTATGGCATTGGCCTTCTCATCGGGCATTTCCATGGTAAAAGCCCTGAGGTTGCCGCCGAACATATACTCGACTTTGTCCTCCAGGCCGCTGCCCTTGAGGGCTTCCATGCGTTTGTCGTCCAGGAGAACCACGAATAGCTTGGACATAGATCAATTCCTCCTTAAAGATTTTGCGGTCAGGACCTTAGACATCCAGATCCGGCAGATCAACTTCCAGTTTCTGTTCCTGGGCAACCACGTAGTTCTGGTTGCAGAAGGGGAAGTTGAATTCCTTCCACCACTTGACCACTGCCTTGTACACTTCGGGCCGGAAAATGACCCGGGGCGGAAAGATGCCTTCGCCCACCATGCCGCGGATAAAGCTGCCGCTGAATTTTTCCTTCTGCTTGGTATGGCCGCAGGACTCGCTGTAGGCGATTTCCTGGCACACGGGGCAGTACCAGAACTCTCTCATGTTCTGGGGCTTGATATGCAGGCCGTACTCCACCTCGCAGATGGACTTGTCAAAGCCGTAGCTGGGAATGCCCTTGTCCCAAAGGGTCTGGGTGGCGAACTGGTCGTAGTAGTCGCCCACTGCGGCGTGGTCCCGGCCGAACATGTGATGGGTGCAGCCCATGTTCTGGCGGATGATGCCGTGCAGCATGGATTCCAGGGGGTTGCCGTAGCGCATGTCCCACAGGCAGTAGGTAACCATGTGCCTCTCCGGCTTGATGTAATTGCCCTGGTTTACGGCTTCGTGGCCTTCCAGAATGGACTCGTCGGGGTAGTCGCCCTTGCGCTTTACGCCGATGATGGCGTTGACCAGGATGCCGTGGCAGGGCTCGATGTCGCCGGTGTAGGCGGCGTTTTTCATGAGGTGCTCATGGCCCACGTGGGGGACGTTTCTGGTCTGGTGGTTGATGACCGTGCGCCAGCCGCGCTTTTGGAACTCTTCGCGGGACTTTATCGGCGGGCACCAGAAGCGGTCGAAGGGAGCCCTGAATTTGGGCTCGTTGATGATGGTGTACTTACCGGCCAGAACCACGGGATTGAGGCTCTTGTAAATGACCCAGCCGGGGTGTTTTTCGTTGAAGGCTTCCTGGACCACTTCGGGATTTTTCTCCGGTGAGCCGAAAACCCTGTTGGCCAGCTCGGTGGTGTCCTTGATACGCCAGACTTCCTCAACGTCCAGGATGGCAAAGGGCTTGCCCTTGAGCCGCAGCAGGACACGGTCACCGGCGGTTACGCCCAGCTGCTTGTAGTCTTCCTCGCTGATGTCGAATACTAAGGGGTAGGGGAAGATCCAGTTGTTCAGAAGTCTTCTTTCGTTGAGGACCTTTTCCACTTCGGCTTCCTTCATGGAGCCTTCAACCGGGCTGAAGAAGCCGTAGCAGGTGGACATGATTTCCCGGTATACGTTGCGGACGGGAACGCCTTTGTCGCTCAGGGTGGGCTTGATGTCGTACACCGGGCAGCCCTTGGCCAGCCTTTTGGCCAACTGGGGATCCCTCACGACCCTCTCTTCAAGTCTTCCTCCATGCGGGGGAGGCGTAGTCATTCTCAATGACATTGCAAACTCCTTGGTTTTAAGTTCAACATCTACAATACTGGCCTCAAAGATCAAACAATATTCAAACTCAAGAAGCGGCTTATTTAAGCCAGCCGTTCTTTGTGAATTTATGAACTAACTAATGTCATTTGAAACAGGATGCAACCCTTTTTTGAAAAAAAAATATTATTGTCAGAAAAAAAGTGCACGACTTCACAGGCAGGATTTTAACTGTCTGGAATTATTGTGAAAAAAATCATTTGCCAGGCTGAAATTCTTCTTAACTATTTATTGACCTCCGGGGTCTGTCCCCGAACTTATTTGTCCCCGAACTTATTAGTCTGACAGAAGACTGACCTTAAATGATTTCAGTGAACTGAACCTTGACCAGTTATATATTTCACTAACACTACAGCGAAACTTATAAAATTTTATACCTGCCTCAATCAGTCCCCGCAGGTCAATCATAAGTTTCGCTGTAGTGCTTATTATACCGAATTTTTGTTTGAAAGGCAACCAGTTTTTTAAAAATCAGAATATTTTTTAATGTTTTTTTATCTGGCCGATATTGGAAAGCAAAGACCGCCTTAGGCGCTTAGCACAAATTTCGAACAAACATGTTGGTCGTTAAAATTGGTTCCTGGTTCTTCGTTCCTGGTTACCTCTCGTTCCCAGGCTGGAGGCTGGGAACAAGAAAAGAAAAAAATCCTTGCTTGCATGTTTGCGGGGACAGGCACCCCGGCACTTATTTTTTATTGAACAAGAAACAGATTAGAAAAATTAGTGCCGGGAGAGCCAGTCCCCGTGCTCAACGCGTCCTGCAAGGGTTCTACCGAATGATGCCCCGAAGGGACCTCTTTTTCAGCGCAAAAATAAGTGCGGGACTGTCCCAATTGGAATTGGGATAAGAGCACTTCTTTTTCCTGGGTTGCGGGCATATCCTGCCTTAGAACCACAAACTCAATACATACCTCATCCCGGTAAAGACCAGGATGAAGGTCAGGACCCACTTGATCAGACTGGCCGGGACAAATTTCTGGGTCCTGGCCCCGGCGTACATGCCCAGCATGCCTCCCACGCCCAGGAGTATACCCAGGAGCCAGTCCGGGGCCACCGCCATTTCGGGATAGAAGGGAGCTAGGGCCTGAAATACGACAGCCGCCACCACCGATGTTATAAGCGTGCCCATGAGGCAGGCCCCGGCTATAGTATACACGGGCAGCTTGAACACAGCCACGAAAAAGGGAGCGATTATCGCCCCTCCGCCGATGCCGTACATACCGCCGACCACTCCCACAATGGCTGACAGGATCAATATGCCCATAGTTGGAGCAGATATGTGTTCGCCGTAAAATGAATATTCAATTCTTTTCAGTCCGAAATGGTGGAGTATAACCCTGGGCAGAGGCTCCCGGGTCTTCTTTTCCTCTTTGTGCCACCGGCTGACCAGCTCCTGGAAGCTTTTTTCCGAAGAGGCCTTGTCTGAGCCCGGTGGTGGTTTTTTAATCAGGGAACGGGCCATGACCACCCCGATGTACAGAAGGACCAGGCCTGCAAACACCTTGAAGTGGGTGGGATCTGGAAGGAACTGCACCCGGAAGAAAACCCCGATGATCACCCCGGGCACTGTCCCGGCGATCACCGCGATGGTCAGGGGCCAGACCATGCGTCCTTCTCTTATGTACCGGTATACCCCGCTGGGTATGGCCAC
This sequence comes from Desulfonatronospira sp. MSAO_Bac3, assembly GCF_003838035.1. Classification (NCBI taxonomy): domain Bacteria; kingdom Pseudomonadati; phylum Thermodesulfobacteriota; class Desulfovibrionia; order Desulfovibrionales; family Desulfonatronovibrionaceae; genus Desulfonatronospira; species Desulfonatronospira sp. MSAO_Bac3. The sequence continues at coordinate 13,333 of NZ_QYZY01000388.1, forward strand.
AATATTGAACAGATGGTTGGTGGCGCTCACCGCCGGAGTGGTGAACCCGAGAACACTTACCTGGAAGGGCAGAAGAAGATTTGCTCCGGACACCCCGCCCATGCTGCAGACAAAAGCCACTGCAAAGCCGGCCAGGAAAGGGATCCACGGGGCTACTTCAATTTCTGCTACAGGGAAATACATTAAGCCTCCATTGATTATCATGGTCCGGATGCACGCCAGGCATGCATCCGGACCATAGTTTGCAGGAATAGGCCTGGAGGGGAAGTGGCTGTTTCTGCTGGCTGATTACAGCCCTGGAACACATTTATCGGCAACTGTAACGTTTACGGGTATCCAGGATCCGGTCCGCTGTTGTCCGGATCAGGATGTGACCGGTCCGGTGGCACCTCAGTCCGGATGGACCAGCAGGACCGGGCAATGGGCCTTTTTGGTCACCCTCTCGGCCACCGAGCCCACGAACCACGCCTCAGGTCCTTTGCGGGTGTGGGTGGGCAGAACGATCATGTTGATTGCGTTTTCTCTGGCGTACTTAAGTATTTCATCCACGGGCTGACCGCTCAGGACCACCTTGCTGCGTATCCCCACCCCGGGCAGGGACTTTTCAATAAAGGCGTCCATGAGCTTCCCGGCCACCTCCTTTTCATAGCCTACATGGCTGGTGTATACAGACTGCAGGATATCCTCGCTGATGAAGTCAACCTTTGGGGTGACGTGGACCAGGTCCACCTCGGCCCCGGCGCACATGGCTATCTGGCGGGCATAGCCCGCAGCCAGGTTGTCATTGTCTGAGAAAACAACCGGCATTAGAATTCTTTTTATTTCCGGCATGAAATATCTCCTTTTATCCAGCATGTAAACTCCATGCTGCTATGCGTTATTTATTTCTTACCCCCAGGCAGTGCCTGCTTAAAAACCGGTGACCCGGCCTGTACCTTTCAGGAAAAGGCCAAAGACAGGCCAGGGTCCCGGATCTTTCATCAACCGATGCGCACAATCCCGGAAGCAGCCAGTATGACCATAAAGCAGACGATAGCGCTGAACAGTACGTACTGGGGCAGCTTGTTCCTGGCGAATACGAACATGGTCGGAATCAGGGCCCAGAGGGCCACCGTGGTCCCCACGGCTATCCCGAACATGGTGAACCCGTCCCCGGTAAAGAAGTTCTGCCACCAGACCTTGTGAAACCAGGGCCAGTCCCCGTACAGGGCAATCCATATATCCGAGCCGGTCATGCCCTCAAAGACCAGGGCATAGGTAAAGTAAGGGTTCATGGCGTTGTTCTCCGGAAAGAGCATGGAGAACATGGGTCCGATAAAGCAGACCAGACAACATGCAAATGTGATCCAGTAGACTATTTCGCCGTAGACCCTGTTCCAGGCAGGGGCAATAGGTCTGTCTTCAGTCATATCAATATTCCTCCTTAGGGTATTAAGTTTGCTAATCCTTGAGCCTGAATTCTCTGACTATGTTTATCATGACGAAGGTCAGCAGGATCAGCAGGACCAGACCGTTCATCCAGTGCGGCGGACGTTCGATGATTTCCCACATGGACAGGGCCCTGGTAATAAGGCCCCAGCAGGAAAAGCCCATGAGCCCGATGAGCAGCCAGCGCACGAAACCGGCCTTGATCTGGACCAGGACCAGGGCGCCCAGTAGTCCCCCCACCACCTGGCCGGCCAGCCAGGGAGCGGCTAGAATGGGGATGAGCGCGCCCATCATGAAGTAGGGCCAGACCGCCACACAGTCGCCCATGCCCAGCAGGACCACACTGTTGGCCGCGGCCACCTTGATGGGCGTGCCGGCGATGACGTTCTGGAAGGGGACAATGGCCCAGCCGGCGCCCATGCCGAAGAACCCGGAGCCCATGCCCACGAACAGGATCCCGGCAAAGAGCCAGCCCATGCGGGTCAGGCCGTAATCCACGACCTTTTTCAGGGATGGTTCGTAAAAGGGCTGGCGCAGGTCCAGTTTCTGAGTGATTTTGTCCGAGACCTTGACATCAGGCCATTCGATTTTTTTACCTCCGAAGATGAAATATAGGATCAGTCCTCCGATGACCAGCCCCAGAAGCATGCGCACAGCAGCTTCGCCCCAATCGCCCAGGTGCTCGGCCACTACCACCGCTCCCAGGGCTCCTCCGAAACAGGACACGCCAAAGGCCACGCAGAGAAATACACACATCTTCACATTGGCCAGACCGCTTCGGCACACAGGGCCAGTGGCCATGAGCCCGCTGAACATGGCCACAATAAGCCCGGTCCCCCGGGCTATGAGGCTGTCAATGGGAGTAAAGGCCAGGATAAACGGGGTGAACAGCACACCTCCGCCTATGCCGCCGACGGTGGCTACAAGGGCGATGAGGGTACTGATGACGAAAAAGCCCACCAGCCATCCCCAGATTACTCCGCCGGCCATGCCTCCTTCAGGGGTGGGCACAGCCATTACAGCGGCCAGAATTACCAGGTAAGTGATCAGCCCAAGGGCCAGCATGATGTTCAGCTCAAGCCAGGGCGGCTTCAACCATTTGGACATAGCGTTTCCTCCTTATAACATTTCATTTGGGTTATTATTTTACTTCCCGGTGAGCACCCGCCATTCCAGGCAGCAATGAGTCCGAACGTAAAGCAACATCGATGCACCAAACCCACAGGATATTTTGATGTGACTCTCCCTCCTTTTGTGTGAAAAGTTATGTGTTAAAAGTTTTTGGTCCGATTTAAAAAGCAAATTAAATTTACTGTAACGCTGCAGACTCAATGTTTCGCATGACTGAGGCCACATATGTTTTTGATTCCCGGTTGCGGGTCTGCATGTACCCGGGGCAGCCGGGCATGCAGAATTCAGGGGAGTCCAGCCTGCCTTCTGCAAGGGCCTGGACCACCCTGTCCCAGGGACCGGTGACATAGGAGATGACCTGGATGTCCCAGGCTGTCAGTATATCGTGCCAGAGCCTGGATATAGCGCCGCAGATCAAAACTTCTATACTCAGGGAGGACAGACGGCGAATCCTGGCCAGGTTGTCGCTGCCGGATATCTCTTTGTACTCCAGGGGGATGGTTCTTACCGGGGATAACTGCACCAGGAGAATCTTCCCGGAAACATCGAATACCGGAGCAACAAGATTGTTCCATGTACTTACAGCTAATTTCATGTCTTTGATCCTTGTGAAGCAAGGTACAAGCACGAATTATGCCCAGGGAAAGATAAAGGGCATTTTATACGCAATCGTTTAATATGTATGGATTTTTTATTGGGATGGCTTGCAGAAAGTGTTGCAGTTATGCTACAAGAATAAAAAACCATGTTGAATAACTGCAACATAACAAGTGAGCACATGGGGACAAAAGGGTGTTGAAAGCGGGAGTGCATCCCGTGCTGGCGGCTTATGGGCTTTTGCGGGGGAATTCGGCGTACTGGGGGCTTGAAGGGTGGTGCAGGGATTGCTGCGTGATCATCATCACATGTACAGCCTGGAACCGGTTTACAGGCCCATTTTTTTCATCTTGCGGTACAGGGTGCTTCTATGCATGCCCAGCAGCCTGGCTGCCTGGGACAGATTGTTCTGGGACTGTCTCAGGGCCCGGGAGATATTTCCTGCTTCCAGGGCCTGCCTGGCTGAATACATATTCAGGGGTTCCCCGGCCCTCTGTTCCCTGAGGATCAGGTCCCGGGGCAGGTGACTGCGGGTTATCTCTTCCTGACGGCAGAGGACAAAGGCCCTTTCAATGATGTTTTCCAGTTCCCGGATGTTGCCCGGCCAGTCATGGCTCATGAGAATGGACAACACCTGCGGATCCACTCCCCGGATCTCCCGGTTGAACAACAGGTTGAACCTGTCCACAAAATGCTCCACAAGAAAAGGTATGTCCTCTTTTCGATGTCTCAGGGGAGGCAGGTCAATACGGACCACATTGATGCGGTAGAAAAGGTCCTGGCGAAATGCCTTGATCTCCACGAGATGTTCCAGATCCTTGTTGGTGGCGGCGATAATCCTGGCATCGGACTTTTCCGAGTGGACAGCCCCCAGGGGCTCGTAGCTCTTTTCCTGCAGCACCCGGAGCAGCTTGGTCTGCATGGCCGGGCTTATATCGCCTATTTCATCCAGGAAAAGGGTCCCTCCCCGGGCCTGGGCAAACCTGCCGGGCTTGTCCTTCTGAGCCCCGGTGAACGCCCCGGCCTTGTATCCGAAAAGTTCCGACTCCAGCAGGGTATCTGGAAGGGCGCTGCAGTTGACGGCCACAAAGGGTGATTCCCGGCCGCGGCTTAAGGCATGAATGGTCTTGGCCACCAGTTCTTTGCCGGTGCCGGTTTCCCCCTGGATGAGCACGGTGCTGGTAGTCTCAGCCACTGCCGGTGTCAGTTCCAGCACCTTCTGCATGGCCGGGCTGTGGCTTATGAGCTCGCCCATGTCGAAATCGCCCTTGAGCTTAAGGCGCAGGCTTTCCATTGCGCTTAAATCCCTGAAGGTCTCTACTGCGCCGACTGCCTCGCCCCGGGAGTTGCGCAGCAGGGATGTGGATACGCTGATGGTGATGCGCCTGCCTTTGGCGTCGACAATATAGCAGACCTTGCCTACCACGGCCTTGCCAGACTTTCTGGTCTGGCTGAGAGGACATTCTGCTTCGCACAGACTGGAATGAAACACCTCCCAGCATGGGCGGCCAATAGCTTCGTTCCTGGAGATCCCGGTAATCAGCTCTGCAGCCCGGTTGAAGGAGGTGATCTGCCACTGGTCATCTACTGTGAACACCCCGTCGGAGATGCTTTCCAGTATGGTGCAGTTGAACCCGTCACAGTATGCTTTGGTCTCATTCTTCAAAATCATTGTTTTTTGTGGGGTCATCCGGAGTTGTCCATGTATTTAAACAGGTCATAAAATCGCTGTCCATAGGTTTCCTTCTCCAGGACCTGGGCCTGCAGCCTGGAGCGCATGCTCTCCCGGGCACCATGGTCATGCAGGTAGTACCTGACCTTTTCCGCAAGCTCACGGGGATCTCGAAAGGTGACCACATAGGAGTGAAAAGGCTGTTTTTTCAGAACGGATTGTTCTTCGGTAATCTGAAAGCCCCCGGCGGCCGGGATCTCGAAAAAGGCCGGGTTTAACCCGTCATGCTCTGCAAAGTCCCGGCCGTGTGGATTAATTACAATGCTGGACGAGGCATAGGCCTCCAGGTTCCGGGGAGGAAAGATCAGGCCGTTATGCCTGACCCACTGGCTGTCGGACCAGCCTGCACCCCAGACATCCACCTTCTGGCCCAGGGTCTCACTCACCCGGCGGACCAGTTCTTCTTCGTACTCCCCAAAGGGGGCGATGAGCATTACTTCCCGGCCGTACTTACGACGCGTGCCTGATGTTACCTTGACCTTGAGCTTGTGATGGTAGGGACAAGCGGCAAAGGGAAGGTGAACTACATTTTTGGCACCCCGGGAACGCAGCAGCTCAACGTTTTTTTCAAATGACAGGGCCACGACATCCACCAGTTCATCAACCTCCTTGATCCTGTCTATCTGGTCTTCCCGGCGAACAGGCGGACCCCACCAGTAAATGATGCGGATAATGGGGTTGAGCTCGCGGATATTCTCCACGGTCTTATGGTCAATGAGTCCCTGCAGACTGATAACCAGTGGTGTCTTGTTTTTCTTGACCATATCCCACAGGCGGTGGTTGGACATGGTTTCCCAGTCCACGAATGTGCCGGGCAGGCCGAACTTTTTCAGCAGGTTGTGCATTCGGTTGGAGATCCTGGACATGGGTTCGGGGCAGTCATGAAAATGGATGGCCGACTCCAGTCCCATGGAGTAAAGTCCTGATTCCACAACCCATGTCCATCTGTTTCCGGCCATGGGGCCTTCTATGGTGACCTGTTTCTTGCCCGAGGTCTTGGCAGGGCCTTCAAAAACCCGTTTCATGAATTCCGGCTCCTGTTTAAAACTACAGCGACACTTTGTGTTAATCTTTGCCTCGGCCACCGGGGACAGGCACCCCGCACTAATAATTTCAAAGACTCTGAAAACCTTACAGAAAAATAAGTGCGGGGGAGCCAGTCCCCTTTGAGTTCAAATAAAGTGTCGCTGTAGTGTTAATTGATATGATTTTTTTTTTGCTTATATCTGAACATTTGTCAAGTAAACACGGGTTGAGGGGTGAGTTGACAGCGCTTGTGATTTATGTTGCAATTTGCTACAGTGATGTATTTTGTTGTTGCAAGATGGACGAAAACCGGTTAAATTTTTTTAATTGTTTTTTGTTGGTCAAGAAGGTGTTTTTTGTCTGGAAAGAACCAGTCCCTGTGGGATTTGGTGATTTGATCTGGGTCTGCGGGCGATTCTGCCCTGACTTTTCCCCTGGTTTTTCTTCTCCGGCTGGTCCTGCTGTATTATGGGCTGTGAGAAGCTGGCTCCGGGTGGAACTGTCAATAACAATGAGAAAAATTTCACACTGAGGAGGGGAGATTATGTCCAAGTGGTTGAAGTCGCCCTGGCTTGAGCTGAACATCATGATAGCGCTGGCGGTGCTTTCTTACGGTGTGCTGGCAGTGGCGGCCCCTTTCGTGCCCGTCCCCGAAGGGGGCATGCCCGGTGGAGTTCTGGTAGGCTGGCTGGTGGGATTCTTCATCGCCAGTACCATTATCGCTATTCTGGCCACCATCGGAGGAATCGGCGGAGGAGTGCTCTTTACTCCTCTGGTCATGGCCTTCACCCCGGTTGACAGCGTCATTGCCAGGGGGACTGGGCTCATAGTGGCCATGTTCAGCGGTCTTATGGCCACCGGGCCGGTAATGCGCAGCGGCCTGGCCAATCTCAAGATGTGCATCTTTCTCTGCATGGCTTTTGCCGTCGCCGCCTTCTCCGGGGCCCAGGGAGCAGTGATCGTGGCCGCCCACCTGGGGGATTTCGGTGAGGGCCTGGTACGCATGATGCTGGGCCTGCTCATAGGCGGCCTGGTGGTTTATTTTATTATGGGCGGAAAAAAGGTTGAATGGCCGGACGTGAAGAAATCGGACAAGATCACCGAGGCCCTGAATCTGCGCCAGCCTTTTTATGAGCCCTCCCTGAAAAAGGTGGTGGACTACGGCCTGACCAATATGGGCTGGCTCTTCGCAGCCATTTTGATTGTCGGTCTTGTCTCCGGGTTTTTCGGCATGGGCGCAGGCTGGGCCATGGTTCCCTTCCAGAACGTCGTTGCCGGCACACCCATGAAGGTGGCTGCGGCCAACAGCGTGGTCCTGCTGGGCATGGGAGACTGTGTTGCGGTCTGGCCCTATTTCATAATGGGTGCGCTCATTCCCATGTTTGCCGCTCCCTGGCTGGCCGGGCAGGTTGTGGGCGGTCTCTTCGGCGCCCTGGTCCTGGTCCAGATCAAGGCCGGCTTTGTCCGCTGGCTGCTCATCGGGCTCATGGGCTTTTCCTGCTGGGGTCTTATTACCAGGGCCCTGTCCATGTGGGAGGTCATCCAGCCCCCGCCGCACTGGCTGAACTTTACCGTCCTGGGAGTCCTCATGCTCTTTGTGATCGTAAACGTAGCCAGGGAACTGAAGCGTAAGGATTAGTTCAACCCAATTAATCAGGAGGCATCTTGATATGACCGAAGATAGACCAAAAGTACCGCTTTACAATACTACTTACGGGGATACGGTTTACTGGATAACCTTTGCCGTGTGTATAGCCTGCCTGGTGGGACCTGCGCTGGCCGTGCTCTTTCCGGGAAATACCGCCATGGATCCCTATTTTACCTATGCTCTTATTTTTGAAGGCAAGACAGGCACGGAGATATGGACGGCCCTTTACGGTGAATGGCCTTACATGCATTCAGTCTGGTTCAAGAACTTCTTTACCGGGGACGGCTTTACCATGTTCGCCATGGCCATCGGCTGCACCGTGGCTGTCTGGGCCCTGATCCCCACCATCGTGGCCTTTGTCAAGGAAGGGCTTACCGGATACGCCCTTTTTTCCGTCTTTATTATAGCCATGGTTCTTTTTGCCGCTTCCGGCGCTGTCCAGATCGAGGTGCCCGTGCCCGAGCCGGTGGAATAGACTGGTTGCATGCGCAGACGTACTGCCCTGTCGGGGCGACTGTGCATGAAGCGTCAGCATGACTCTGCGTATTGCTGGACGCAACCAGCAATACGCAGAACACATACTTTGACCGCGCGATCAGAGCGCGCTGTTCAGGAGGTTATTCATGCCCGAAATAAAACGAATGCTGCTGCCGGTGGTCTTTTCCGAAAACGATATGCTGGCTGCTGATTATGCCCGCCAGATCGCCATGTGCGCCGGGTCCGAGGTGGACCTGGTCCACGTCACTCCGCAAATTGACTTCATCAGTGAAGATATCCTGCAGTCTGTATACACCAGTCATGTGGGCTATGAAAAGGAAGTGGCCGAGAAGCTCATGGACGCCTTTATCGAGAAGTCCCTGTCCGGAGTGAATGTGCGCAACAAGGCGGTCCTCAAGGGCCAGCCCGCGGAAGAGGTCTTAAGGTACGCCAAGGAGAACAACATTAATATGATCGTTCTTCCCACTCACACCCGAAAAGGGCCCGAGGCGTGGTTCGTGGGTTCCGTGGCTGAGAGGATAACCAAAAGAGCCCATTGCCCGGTTCTCATTGTCCATCCGGACTGATGGGCGACGACCATTGGCTTCAGCCGAAAAGTTTCACCATCAGACCGCAGGGCTCAAGCTCTGCGGTCTTTTTTTTGCCGGCAACGGCGTTTATAATTTCCGTGGCCTGACTGCCAAAAAATAAAATCCAGACCGGGCTATGACCATAATTCTGCGATGATATACTAAGCCACATAGACACCAGGGCCACTTGCCGAACCCCTCAAGCGTCCTGCCACGCTCTTGGCGCGTCTACTTCAGATTTCGGATGATGCACTGAAGGGGCCTCTTTTTCCGCGCAGGGTCGCGGAAAAAGCCTGGATTGCAGCATTTAATCGTTGCCAACATTTTTTTGAATTTTTTGGGGAAAAGCCTGAAAAAACTGTTGTGAAAAAATGAACATTAGGATATAAGATAAAACTTTAAGGCGCGATGAAATGGTTGGTCATTGATTGAGCCAGTTTGTACAGGCCTGTTTTTCAAAAAATCAGACGGCGAATAGATTTTTCTGATGCGGTCTGGAATCACCCGGCCATACACTCTGTTGCAACAACGCAACAACTTGCTGGTTTCTCCAGGCTAAACATTTGTCAAACTGGCTGGTTATGTGCTGCGCTGCACATCTAAGCCTGCTGGCATGCTACATGCAACTCTGTAAATAATTGTGAAAAAATGGTCAAGTTTGTGCGCTTGCATAAAGTTGGCGAGCATAGAAGCAGGCGGTTCGCGTGGGACATTAATTTAAAAACCTCATTGAATAATAAGGAGGAATTATGACTTACGAACTTAATCAGGAATTATGTCTGCACAATGTGGCCGGATGCCCCCTTATGCTGGCAAGCGGAGAGGTGCTGGGATACATTGAGGGCGTGAAAAGGCACAAGGGAGGGTGCGAGGTCTGGGAGGTAAGGACTGAAGAGAACAGGGTGATCATGTTTCCCATTTACGAAGAGATCGTTGTGGAATGCAGTCCGGATGAACATGTAGTGGTGGACCCGCCTGCAGATCTTCTGCAGATGTACATGGAAGGAAAATATCCGGAGAATCCCTGCCGGGCCATCTGCCGTTTCGATCTTCAAGCCAGACGGGAAGCAATGGCAATGGGGTATTCTTCAACAAATGTGCAGCAGTACGCTGCTTAATGCATAAGCAGGCAGTCAAGCCGGAGGCGGCATACGTGTAGTCGGCTCTGGAAGAGTCTGCAGTTGAAAAACTGATGATACGCTTAAGAATCATCGCTTGACAATTTGATTTTATTGTTCATTCTTTTGGTAAGAGGTGAAAAATTATGGTGATGCGGTTTGGAATCGCATGTCCATGCTTTTTGTTGCAATAATGCAACGACACCTTGATGACTCCAGGTGACCCCTTTTTATTGGTTGGTTGCAGGGTGCTCTGCAAACAGAGCTTGTTGGTATGTTTTATGCAGATATACTGACAAGTATTGTGAAAAATGGATCAAGTTTATGTGGCTGTAAAAAGCGTTGAGCAAAAGAGGTCTGTAGACTCTACGCTACGGGCTCGATTGCTTGTGCATAATTGTCTGTATAATAATAAAAATGAGGAGGAGTTATGAGTTACGATCTTGAACAGGAACTTTGTCTGCACAATGTTGCCGGATGCCCACTCAGATTGCCCAGCGGAGAGGTGCTGGGATATATTGAGGGCGTGAAAAGGCACAAGGGAGGTTGCGAAGTCTGGGAGGTCAGGACTGAAGAGAACAGGGTAATCATGTTTCCCATCTATGAAGACATCGTAGTGGAGTGCAGTCCGGATGAGTATGTGACAGTAGACCCGCCCAGAGACCTGCTGGAGATGTACAAGGATGGCAGGCACCCCGAAAACCCGTGCCAGGCTGTGTGCCGCTTTGACCAGAAAGCCAGGCAGGTCGCCAGGGATAAGAATCATGCTGCGGAAAGTGCAAGACTACACGCGGCATAATATGCAACCCCAATCTCTATCACTTTGAGGTGGCCCGCCTGTAACGGGGCAGGCAGGCCACCTCTTTTCCGTTTACAGCACCTCCCGCCGTCAGGTCTATGATCCGCCGAAGTACAGCCTCTGTACTGTTTCAGCCAGACAGTCTGCCTGGTTGTTAATACCTGCCACAGTTTCACTCCCGGGGAAAAATATCTCCAGGGTCTTGATAACTCTCATTTCCTCCGGTAAAAAATCTTTTCGGCTAAAAAG
>NZ_QYZY01000389.1:0-8416 GCF_003838035.1 Desulfonatronospira sp. MSAO_Bac3
GCCACGCGTCTTTGGCGTGGTTAATCCTGTCAAATAGCTCTTTTCTTTATTGGGTTGCGGGCGTAGCCCGCTTTGGATATTGAAAAGGTTGACTTTATGCACAAAAAAAGCGTGCTTTGCCTGATGATTCTTGTCCTGTCGATAGGGTTTCTTTTTTCCTGCGGCGAGGACGAAACCCCGGTCAAGGTGAGCCTGGAAAAACGCGAGGAGATCTCCATCAGGCCCCAGGCCGCCGCACTGACTTATGCCTATCTTCCCCAGTACTCCCATACGGAATCCTTTCAGCGGCACAACCGTCTGGTGGAGTACCTGTCTCAGGAAACCGGGCTGTCCATCCGCCAGGTGTTTCCGGATACTTTCGACGATCATATAAATAAATTCGGCCAGGGAAAAATAGACATTTCCTTTTCCAACCCCTTTGTCTACGCCAAGCTGGCCGGTCGCTTCGGCGGAGAAGCCTTCACCCGCATTATTGAAGAGGACGGGAGGGCCGAGTTCCGGGGCAAGATTATAGCCCGCAGGGATAACCAGGAAATACAGACCTTAGAAGACTGCAAGGGCACCTCCTGGGTTGCAGTGGATCCTTCCTCTGCCGGGGGATACCTCTTTGTCCTGGGCCACTTTGTGGAACACGAAATAACCCTTGATGATTTTGCAGAAGTTGTATTTGCAGGAGGCAGGCAGGAAAACGTGATCCTCGGAGTTTATTCCGGGCTGCATGATATCGGTGCCATCCGGGAAGGCTCCCTGAGCGTGGTGGAAGACAAGATCGATACCCGTCAAATCAAAGTCATTGATCACAGCAGGTGGTATCCGGGGTGGGTCTACGCACACAGCCCAAGGCTTACAGATGAAACTGTTGCAAAAATTAAAGAGGCCATGCTCAAACTGGATTACGACGATCCCGAACATAGGGACATACTGGAAGCGGCGCGTTTCAAAGGTTTTGTCCCTTCAAGTGATGAGGATTTCGATCCCATCCGGGATCTTAGCAAAAAGGTAGGGCTGGAGCTTGACTGACAGGTTGAAGAGCTTTCTTTTCCGGCTCAGGTTCAGGACCAAGATCACCCTGGGCATGGCGGCCATGCTGATCTTAAGCTGCGTTATAATCGGGCTGACCCTGTCCAACATGGCCTCCACCGCCCTTCTGGAAGAGGGCAAAAAGCGGGGCAGCGCCCTTAGCTCCGGTCTGGCCTTCCGTCTGGCCGAACCCATACTGGCCACGGATTTCCTGCAGATGAAAAACCTCATCGACAACGTTCACACCCAGTATGAAGACGTGGTATACGTCTTCTTGATTGACACCGAGGGTAACGTCTTGTCCCATACCTTTACCGGAGGATTTCCCACCGACCTGCTCCAGGTGAATATGGACCCCTCAGACCCTCAGCCTCTGCTTTTGTCCACGGAAAAAGGCACCATATACGACTGCGCTTCTCCTGTCCTTCTCGGAGACAGGAACCTGGGCACGGTGCGGCTGGGTCTGTCCAGGGACCACCTGGAGATTCTAATCCAGCGCCAGCGCTGGACCGCTCTTCTGACCACCCTGGGGGTGCTCACCCTGGGCCTGGTGCTTTCATCCTGGTTCGCCACCACTGTCACCAGACGTCTGAACAAGCTGCGCTGGTCCGCTGAAGAGGTGGTACAGGGCAACCTGGACATCCAGACCAGCTCAGAGCCTCGCAGGCATTGCTGGGAAATAATGCAGTGCGGCAAACAGGAGTGCCCCGCCTACGCAGACACAAGACGGCGCTGCTGGTATATCCCGGAAACCCTGTGCGAGGACTGCCAGAACATAGGCCACAGGCAAAAGATTGAAAACTGCCGCAAATGCAGAGTATACAGACAACTGGTAGGCGATGAGATCCAGGACCTGTCCGAGGCCTTTGACGTCATGGCCCTGACTGTAAAAAATCACATCAACGAACTGATTGAGCGGGAAAAAACCATTGTCCAGCAGCAGGGGCTTCTCAAAACAATAATGAACGTCACCCCGGACTTTATCACCCTGCAGGACAGAAATCTCAAGTATCAGTTTGCCAGCAAGGCCTTTTGCGACTATTTCGATCTCAAAGAAGATGACATCCTGGGCAGGACGGACTTTGAAATCTTTCCGGAAGAACAGGCAGACAGCAACTACCACGAGGACCGCCAGATTCTGTCCACAGGCAGGCCCCTGTCCAAGGAGGTGACCCTGAGCAGAAAAGGGCGGGAAGTATGGATGCACGTACTCAAAGTCCCTGTTTACGACCAGGAAAAAAACATTATCGGACTGTTGCTCACCGCCCGGGATATAACCATGCTCAAGAAGTATCAGGAGCAGCTCATCCAGTCCCAGAAAATGGAGGACCTGGGTCGCCTGGCCGGAGGGGTGGCCCACGAGATCAACACCCCCCTGGGGATTATCCTGGGCTATACCCAGCTGCTTCTGGAAGAGGTGGAAAATGATGAGTGGGCAGAGGACTTAAAGACCATAGAAAAGCAGACCAAGATCTGCCGCAAAATAGTTGCCGACCTTCTGGGCTTTTCCAGATATTCACAGTCCACCTCCCAGCCTGTGGACATGAACAGGTCCCTGGAAGAAGTCATCAAGCTGGTGGAGCATGTCCTGTCCCTGAGCCATATAAGGATCTATAAATCTTTGGACCCCAATATTCCTCCTTTTGTCGGCGATCACGAACGCCTGAAGCAGGTCTGGCTCAACCTCATAAACAATGCTGCAGACGCCATAGGCCAGGACGGAGTTATATACGTCAAATCCAAGCTTTGCGCCCACAGGCAGAGAATCATAATCAGCATAGCTGATACCGGCGCAGGAATAGAAGAAGAGTCCCTGAGCAAGATCTTCGATCCCTTCTTCACCACCAAGAGCGTGGGCAAAGGCACCGGGCTTGGCCTGTCTGTGTCCTTCGGCATTATCAAGGACCATGGCGGGGATATATCGGCGCTTAGCCCCCCGCCTGTGGAATACCTGCCCCGGGATTTTCCCAGATCACCGAGTTACGGCCCGGGTACAGTATTTATCGTAGAGCTGCCCCTGGAAGGAAAAACCCTTGAAAAGGAGAACGAAGATGGCGGTCATTGCAGTACTTGACGACGTCCAGGACGCCACCATTCTGGTGCAGAGGATTCTTGGACGCAAAGGACATACAGTGCATCCCTTCACCGAGGAGGACGATTTTTTCGCCCATCTCAGGGAAAACCACGTGGACCTGGCCATACTGGACATCAAGCTCAAAAAGATGAGCGGGGTGGACGTTCTGGAAGAAGCCAAAAAGATAACTCCCGGTCTCAGGGTGCTCATGCTCACGGGATATCCCACCCTGGAAACCGCCCAGAGGGCTCTGCAGCTGGGAGCGGACGAGTACCTGGTCAAGCCCATAGACAAGCACGAACTCGAGGAAAAGGTGGCCCAGGTCCTGGCCGATGAGGCAAAGGGGCCGGGCTGATGTGGCTTACCCAGCTCCTTGGCTACTGGTCCAGGCAGGTCTTTGCCCCCGGGGCCCAGCTACGCCGAAAATACCAGTACTTCAGGGACCTGCTGGCCCAGGACAGGCACTGCCTGGAAAAAATGGCCGAAATCGAGGAAATCCATTACCGCGGCCTGCACTGTGATTATGCCCGGGTGGCCAGGCTGTGCAGAGAGCTCCTGCGGGACGTGGACATGCTGGTCAAGAGCCTGGTGGCCCTGAATCCGCTTCGCTACAGGGTGCTCAAGGATTACAAAAAAAAAGTCTCCTTTTACGTGGAGCTTGCTCTCGACGTGCAGTCAGGCCCGGATGAGCGCCCCTGGTTTCTAAACCTGGACTCACCGCACGCCAGCCAGGAGCTTCTGGGAGGCAAGGCCCACAACCTGGCCCTGATCAGCAAAAAAGGCTTTCCTGTTCCCCGGGGCTTTTGCATCACCACCCGGGCCTTCAATCACTTTTTAAACGCAAACAATCTGCGCCCCCGCATAAACGAAATCCTGGGGAACATCTGCCTGGACTCGGCAGACCTGGAAGAATACTCCAGGCAGCTGCAACAGCTTGTCCTGGATGCAGAAATCCCCCAGGACCTGTACCTGGCCCTCCAGGACAGGCTCCAGGAAATGCCTCAAGGAAGACTGGCCTTTCGTTCCAGCGCCTTTGGAGAGGACAGTGAGCTAAGCTTCGCCGGGCAGTACGAAAGCCTTTTAAACGTGGACCGTGAAAACTGGGTCCAGGCCTACAAGGAAGTCCTGGCCGGAAAATACTCCCCCCGGGCCTTGAGCTACCGCATAAGAGCCGGTTTCCCCGACGAGCTCCTGTCCATGGCCGTGCTGGTGCTGGAAATGCTGCCGGCCCGGGAAAGCGGGGTGATCTACACCTCAGATGTGAATCATCCAGAACATATGGGCATCTACACTGTTTCCGGGCTGGGAGACAAGCTGGTGGGCGGGGAAGCCAGGGCCAGGGAATATTTCCTGGAAAAAGACAAAGAGCCTGCCCCCTCCAGTGATCATCCAGCCTATCTGCCAGACCTGCACCGCTTTGCCCTGGAGCTTGAAAATTATTTTGAATTTCCCCAGGACATCGAGTGGGTAGCAGACCAGCAGGACCGAGTCATCCTGGTCCAGACCCGTCCTTTTCACAGTGCCAGCGAAGGGCAAAAAGGTTTGGAACCTGACCTGCCGGTCTTGTGCAAAGGCCAGTGGGCCTCTCCGGGCATGGCCCAGGGCCCGGTTTTCAGGCTGCGCTCCCGGGAGAACATTTCCCAGATTCCCAAAGATGTCATCGTAGTTACTCCAGGCCTCTATCCGGAACTGACAGCGGTTCTGGACAGGATAAGCGCAATTATAGCCCTGGAAGGCAGTGCGGCCAGTCACCTGGCCACTATAGCCAGGGAAGAGGCAGTCCCGGCGGTTATCAATGTGGATAAAGACATGCCGCAGTGGGAAGACGGCCTCTGGGTTACAGTGGACGGTTATCGCGGCACTGTACACGAGGGACGGTCCCAGGCTGCACAGTCAGCTCCCACCCAGAGGCAGACCTGGATGGGCGAAAAGATGCGCTCAGTGCTTAAAAGCATCTCCACCCTGAACCTGAAAGACGCCCAGTCAGAAGATTTTATCCCCCAGAACTGCCGCTCCGTGCATGATATCATCAGGTTCACCCATGAAATGGGGGTCCGCGAAATGTTCTCCCTGTCCGGGTCCAGGGGCAAAGGCCTGGGCAGCTCCAGAATCCTTGAGCTGGAGATTCCTATGTCCTTTCGTGTCCTGGACCTGGAAGAGGGGCTGCACCCTTCAGCGGAAAAACAGGAGCGCATCACCCTGGACCAGGTGGCCAGCAAACCCTTTCAGGCACTGTTTCAGGGCTTGACCTGGAAAAGCATCAAGTGGGATCACAGCACCTGGCATTTCGACTGGCAGGAATTCGACCGAATGAGCGCAGGCATCTTCGACCCGGCCAAGTCCGCTGCCCTCAGCAGCTATGCCCTGGTGGCCAGGGATTACATGCATGCCCAGATCCGCTTTGGTTACCATTTTGCAGTGGTGGACTCCCTCATGAGTTCCAACAGGGATCAGAACTACGCCCAGTTCAGCTTCAAGGGAGGAGGAGCCCGCGAAGAGCAGAAGATATTAAGGCTTGAGGCAATCAAAATCGTCCTGGAACAATTCGGCTTTACCTGCTTTATCAAGGGAGATATGCTGAGCGCTGAAACAGCCCGCGAGGACGAGCAGGCTATCTGGCGGTCCATGCTGGTACTGGGCTACCTCCTGGGCAGGACCAGGCTTCTGGACATGAGCATGCACAGGCTGGATGTAAACGACCTGGCCAGGCAAATAATAGAGGAAATCGATGCAGCTTTGGCCCTTTAGAAAAAAACAAAAAAAAAGCAGCTTGGTAAGCTGGGTTACGCCCTACCTGGCGGTAGGCCCTGCACCCATGTCCCACGCCCACCTGCAGCATCTGAAGCAGGCCGGGATTGACGCCATCCTGAACCTGTGCGCCGAGTTCCCGGACCTGCCGGAAATCGAACGCCGGGCCGGCTTTGATGTTTACTACCTGCCTGTGGAGGACGAGGAAACCCCGGACATGGAAACCATGGACAACGCCCTGGAATGGATGGACGAATCCATTTACTTAGGCAAAAAAGTCCTGGTACACTGCCGCCACGGCATCGGCCGCACCGGCACCCTCACCGCGGCTTACCTCCTGCGCAAGGGCCTGACTTCCAGAAAGGTAAACAAACTGCTAAATCCCCTGCGCTCCCAGCCGGCCAACTACAATCAGTGGAGCCTGCTCAGGCAGTACGGGCGTCTCCAGGGCCGGCTACAGATCCGTGAGCCCAGCCTGGAACAAAAAAACATTGTGGATCTCACCCCTTTCTTCAAGGACCTGGAGGTCCTGCTAAACAGAGTCGAGATAAACCTGGAGGGGAGGCGTCTGTGCGGCAGAGAACATATCCTGTGCTGCTCACTGGACGTCCGGGTGAGCTTAGTGGAGGCGGTTTACATCTCCCACAAGATAAACACCGTTTTAACCCGGGAAAGCAGGCAGGAGCTCATCCGCAAGGCCTGTGGAACCAACGGGACCGGAGAGGGAGATGAGCCCCTGGAATGTTCCCTGTGCCCCCTGAACCAGAACCGCAAGTGCTCTTTCTTCCACCACCGCCCCCTGGCCTGCCGCCTCTTCGATTACAGCGACCTGGGATCAAAAGAATATGCTGATATAATGGATCAGGTAGGCCAGCTCTCCCGCAACCTTTTTCTGGCCTTTGGAGGACAGTTTCTGCAGCAGGACATAAATTTTGACTTGACCCGGGTCATCTCCGGAAAGTATGTCCAGGACTTTTTCCATATCCTCATGCAATGTGCTGAGGGAAACAACCGGATTTCACCTGAAAAAGAGCTCTGAACACACAAGACAAAGTATTGCCGTAAATGACCCTGGACACCCTGCACACCTCGGCCATGCTCTTTTTGAGCATTGTTTTCGAGTCCGCCCCGTTTATTCTCCTGGGAGCGCTCTTTTCCTCTCTGGTACTGGTATTTATCCCCGCGGACTTCTTCAGAAGAAAGCTGCCCCGAAACCCGGTACTTTCCCTGCCTCCGGCCCTGGCCCTGAGCGCGGTTTTTCCGGTATGCGAGTGCGCCATAATCCCCGTGGTGCGCGGACTGGTGCGCAAGGGCATGCCCATAAGTGCAGGCACAGTGTTCCTCGTGGCCGCCCCCATTTTAAACCCGGTGGTCCTGGCCTCTACATTTTATGCCTTCAGGTTCAACCTGGACGTAGTTGTGCTCAGGTTTGTCCTGGCTGCTGCGGCAGCCCTTATTGTGGGCTTTATTGTCTACCTGGCCTTAGAATCAGGCGGCCGTCGCCCCTTTGCCAGGGATCTCCCCATGGCTGGAGAGACACACTCCAGGCCCTCTTTCTTCAGTCCCGGCACCTGGAAAAGGGTGCTGGATCACAGCATTGACGAATTTTTCACCATCGGCAAATATTTCATCCTGGGGGCCGGGGTGGCCTCGCTTTTTCAAACCTATATGAGCCAGCAGGCGGTCATGGCCTTTACCGAATCCGCTTTTATCGCCCCCATGGTCATGATGCTCCTGGGATACGTGCTCTCGCTTTGCTCCACTGCGGATGCCTTTGTGGCCGCATCCTTCGCCGGCACCTTCACTCCCATGTCCATCGTGGCATTCCTGGTGTTCGGACCCATGCTGGACATTAAAAACACGGCCATGCTCCTGGGATACTTTCCCCTGCGCTTCGTTATTTTATTCATTGCCGCGGCAGCCGCCACTGTTTATACACTGGTTGTAACCATGCAGTTTCTGTTGTAAAAATAAGCCATGCTCAAGACAATAATCCTTTTCGCCCTGGCCATCCTGCAGGTCAAACTCATATATACCGGGGACATCCTGTACTACCTGTCCCCCAAGATGCTGCCCTTTTTCTACTTCTCCACCACTGTATTTCTGCTGCTGGCGGCTTACAGGGCCATGCTCATCCTGGCGGAATCAAGCGGTCTGGAAACCACCTCCCAGGCCTGCGACTGCTGCGCCCACGACGAGGATGCCTCCAGGTTTTCCAGGACAGCCATGTATATCCTCTTCTGCCTGCCCCTTTTGACCGGCTTTCTGGTCCCGCCCAAGCTTTTGGACAGCTCTCTGGTGGACAAAAAAGGCATAATCTACCGGGAAGTTGCCTCAACCCCTTCTGATCAGCTCCCTTCAGAGACAAGGCAGCAGTACACGGATCAGCCGGGGGAAATTGACCATGAATGGTGGGAAGAATACGAGTTTGAAACTCAAGAGCAAAACGTGCAGGAGGAAGAACAGCAGGCCCTGCGCGACGAACTGGGCATCTGGTACGACGAGGACTATTACAGGGACCTGGCTGACAGGCTCATTGATGGTGATAAAATCGTGGTCAGCGATTCAGGGCAC
>NZ_QYZY01000390.1:0-1867 GCF_003838035.1 Desulfonatronospira sp. MSAO_Bac3
GGAAGCGCCGAGATTTCTGCTACAGCCAATTCCATCCTGGACTGGATTGATGAGGATGATCTGCAAAGACCGGGCGGGGCGGAAAAGGATTATTACCTGTCCCTGCCCTCTCCCTATCTGCCCAAAAACGCACAGATTCAGGATATGCGAGAACTTTTGCTGGTCAAAGGAGTGAACAGGCATCTCCTGTACGGAACAGATGATCATCCCGGACTCATTCATTTTTTTCATGTTTATGGAGAAGCAAAGAGTTTGGATATAAACAGCGCATCCCCGGAGACATTCGTCCTGGCCGGTCTGGACGCGGACTCCGTACAGGAAATTGTGGACAAAAGAAACCTGGAACCCATAAGCAGGCTGGCCCAGCTTGGAGAGGTACTGCCCCCCGGCGTCCTGGATGAAGTGGGCAGGTATTATACTGTTCAGGGATCAGGGCAGGCCCTGGTGAGTGCCTTTATTCTGCTTGAGGACGGCAGACAGGGAGCAAAAATATCCGGTCTGCCTGTGCACAGTGAGCAGTCAGCCCGGCACATGGATTGAAATTGTGAGGCAAATTTTGCTGGAAAAGTTGCTTGCTCCTTTTTGCACCTGGGAGAGCATTATTTTCGTACTTCCGGACAGGGTCCTGGTGCGCAGGGCGGGCAGGGGGCTGCCCGGGCGTATTGCCGGGGGATTTGAACAGGAATATGATCTGGGTCCTGAAGGCGACCTGTCCACTGTTTTAAGCCTGGCCCGAACTTCCATGCCCTCCGGTTCCGCAGGTTTATGCATGCTGGGACTGCCCCTCAGGCATTTCTCCCTGGCCTCTTTTACCCTGCCCGCAGCGGCTGCCCGGAATCTGGACGAAGCGGTCAGATACGCCCTGATGCGTCATCTGCCCTATGATCCAGAAGCTGCCCGAATCACTTATCAAAGCAGGGAAGACGGGGAGCGCCTGGATATTTTCACCCTGGCCATACCTGATAAGGCCCTGTCTGCCTTTTTGAAGGCTGCTGCTTCAGCCGGGATGACAGTTCAGGAGGTTTTCCCTTCTCTTCTTTACTGGGCCCGGAAAAAAGGCGAGGGCATCTACGTCAGTCTGAGCGCCGGCTACAGTGAAATCCTGGTGCACTCCGGGGCAAGGGGCTTTCTGCATACCTGGGCAGAGGATGAAGATTTGTTTGTTCAGGAGGCCGAAAAACTTTTAAGCAGCATGCCCCATCTACCCGCCGATCTTTACTTGTGGGGGGCACGCGATGATGCAGGGGCAATCCTTGACCGCATGGGCCTGAAACCCGGGAAGGCTGTTGCCCTGAATCTGGCCCATGTCCGGGATGATCATGGGGATAAATTTCTGCAGGGCATAAGTATTGACGTGTTGCCTCTAAAGATACGCAGGCAGCAAAAAATGGCAACATACCTGGCAGTTATCGGGCTTGCATTTTTCCTGCTTGCCGTGGCTTTCTGGCCTCTGGGCGGGTATTTGGGCCATAAGAGATATCTGGCCGGACTGGAACAGAAAATCGCGGAAACAGCCCACATGGCGCAGGAACAAAGAGAACTGGCAGAGAAAAATCTGGAGCTTAAGGAAAAAATCACAGCCCTGGTCAACAGGCAAAAAGCCTATCCCCAGGCGTTGGAGATACTGGCGGAAGTTACCCGGGTAGTTCCGGATACGGCCTGGCTGTCATCATTTGCCTGTTTTGAAACCCAGGTGGACATTCAGGGAGAAGCTGATTCGGCCACGGCAGTCCTGGAGGCCATGGAAGACTCTTTTCTTTTCAGCAGGGTCAGGTTCAGTGCTCCGGTAACTAGGACAGGGGAAAGAGACAGGTTTTCCCTGGAGGCCGTGGTATCTCCATGAAGTCCTGGAGCAAAGAGCTGATCA
>NZ_QYZY01000391.1:0-12341 GCF_003838035.1 Desulfonatronospira sp. MSAO_Bac3
AAAAAGCAGCAGCCATGCTTCAGGGGCCTCCGGGAAAGATGGTTGACCTGAAGCTCAGGCCTTTATCCGGGGAGGACATGGTAGAGCTCCGGGTGAAAAGAGAGGCTGTCCGGCCTCTGCATGTGGAGCTTTTGCAGCCCCAGGATCAGGCCGTGCTCAGAATCCGGGATTTTGCAGCCGGGAGAACCAGGGCCTCTCTCAGGGTAACCATCGACTATCTGGGTGCAGGCAGAAGACCGGTTTTTGTTGATTTGCGAGATGCCTCAGGAGGAGACCTTTTTGAAGCCCTGGACTGCGCAGCCCTGTTCATTGAGGCCGGCAGGTCCCTGGGTGGCCTGGAGACAAGAGGGTCCGGCCGGACCCTGATTAACTCCCCTCCCGGGGAAAAGCTGTCCAGAAAGATAGTTGTTTTCACTGGACCGAATACAGCCAGCGCGGCAGAAGCTTTTGTCTCGGCCCTTAAGTTTCACGGCACGGCCATACAGATTGGCCAATCTACTTATGGCAAGTGCAGCACCCAGACCCGGATTGCTTTGTCCGATGGGTCAGTTCTGCAGCTGACCAACGGACGTGTCCTGGGACCTGAAGGAGTCTCCTGTTCTCCTGAGGGGTTGGAGCCTGATATCAGTGTAGCCGGCAGCAGGCTTTACGACACAGCTTACCTGGTCCGAAAGGCCCTGACCTTATTGAGTACTCAGGATGCTCTACCGGAAACCAGGCAGGAATATACGCTGCAGCAGGTGGCTGATGAGGGAAGGCTCACTGTAAGAGCCCTGCGCGCCTGGGACAGGCTGCCGTCCGGGCATGTAAACCTGGTTCTGGATCTTGTTGAGCACGATATGGACCTTCTGGGGGCCAACCAGGATCAGGTCCAGGCCTGGGCGGATACAGCCCGGGACTCGGATGACCCGAATCTGGCCAGGCATGCAAGGGAACTGGAGTCCCTGGCGGAATACATGAAAAGCAGTTCCTGGAAGTAATCCCGGTTGTGTATGCTTACCCTGTTTAAGGAGTGAACAGTGTGAATAATAATTTATGCCTGAAATTTTTTCTGCAGCACTTGCCCTGTATAGGCTTGATAATCTTTATAACGTTGCTTTCGCCTTGCCGGGCAATGAGTTCGGTGGATCCTGTTCTGTACACCGACAAAGAACTCTGGGCCATTGGCAACCTCTGGAAACAGACTGAAGCCGCCTGGGATGCCGAGATGCAGGCCTACCGTGATAACCTTGCACAGATTGAAAATTCACCCATGTCCGAGACCCGGAAGCAGTATTTCATGCAGCGCGAAGTAAGCCGGCACAGAGCAGTGTCTCAGGAGCTCGGTCGCAAGAGGCATCAGGTGCATCAGGCAGTGTTAAACGAATCCAGTGCCAGGGCCGGTAATTCCCGGAGCATTCTTCGACAGCGCATAGACGCCTCCCTGGGAACAAGTATAGACGACCGGGCCCATCGCGGACTGATGGGGGATCTGGATGCAGCAGGAGGAGCCGTTGCAGTGGATAATGTGGAATCCGTTCTGCAGGATATGGGGCTGGACCATTTAACGGTTACCGACAGTCCGGCAACATTAGAAGTCGGTGCTCCGACTCCCTGGGGGGACGACCCTTTTGATCTTACAGTGCATAAACAAGGCCTGCCGGCCCAGGTAGGCAGCGAATACCACCGGATCCAGATTGAAAACCATGCCCGGAACCATGAAGTTTTTGTCTCCGCCTCCATGCGTGATCCGGTTACCGGCAAAACCCGGGCCGGGGCAGGATACGTTGAGGTCCAGGATCACCTGAAAAAGGCTTCCGGAGGACTTAATTCCAGTTCAGGAGATCTGGCAGGAAACCCTGAACTCATGCAGCCCATGGCTAAAAGTGTGGATAAAACCTTGAGAGTCAGTGAACTGCCTGATGAAGAACTGGGTTCAATCTTAGAACGTCACGGTATACGAGAGAGTCCGCAAGAGTTTCGCAGGAAACTGAACAATATAAAGGAAGCCCGTACCGTGGTCAGTGATCCCTCTGAGGCCGGACGTATGCGTCAGGCTGCAGCAGAAATTTTTGACTCTGCTGAATCCAGAACACTGCAGCGGGCCAATCAGGAACTCAGGGCCAGGGAAGATGCCCTGCGCCGTATAGATGAAAACATGCGCCGACTCGATAACGTAAGTGACACAGAGGCCACAAGGCTCAGAAAGGAAAGGCTGCAGCAATCCTACCAGCAGCGACAGAGTGCACTGCGTCAGGAAATAACAGATTCCAGGGCCAGAATGCAGGCCACTGCCGCTGCCAACGGCAGAAAACCGGTAATTGAACTGACAGGCCCGGAGACCCCGGCCGGGCCCACAAGGATGCAGCAGCTGGGCAGTGGGGCACGCAGAGCAGCCCAGGTTTACGGTACTGTTACTGATTTTACGGATATAGGTCATCTGGGACAGACCCTGGAAGACTATATGGAGGGGGATGCCAGCCTTTTTGATGTGGCCCGTCAGGGCCTGAGGGTACCGCCCTTGTCTGCTACCCCTGTGGGCATGGTCGCAGGTGGAGCGGAAACCATAGTTGGAACAAGCAAGAGAATGGGACAGAGCATAGTGGATGCCAGGGACGCCCACCTGACAATCAGGCAGGCCAATGAGAACAATCTGGCTGCCTACCTGACCCAGTGGGAAATCCGTTTCAGGAGGGCGGGCATGGACCCGGGAGAGGCCAGGGCATACGTAGCTGCTTCGGTAGAGGCGGGAAACCTGGACGTCCTGGAAGCCAGGGCCGAGGCCCTGCGTGCCGCCGGTGCAGAGATAGAATCGCCGGAACTGGTGATAGAGGACGGGA
Organism: Desulfonatronospira sp. MSAO_Bac3; assembly: GCF_003838035.1. Taxonomy (NCBI): domain Bacteria; kingdom Pseudomonadati; phylum Thermodesulfobacteriota; class Desulfovibrionia; order Desulfovibrionales; family Desulfonatronovibrionaceae; genus Desulfonatronospira; species Desulfonatronospira sp. MSAO_Bac3. The sequence goes on from NZ_QYZY01000391.1 coordinate 2,820, forward strand.
TAGGACCTGACGGCGGCAAGCTGTACATGCTCTATAACCTCGGGGATGTAGTGTACGGGATGGGGGAGTCTGTCTACAGCGGAGCTGCTTATACCATCAGAGCCCCCGGGCGGATCGTGGAATCCTGGGCAGAAGGGGAACTGGCCGAGGCGGTCCTGGAATACGACAGCCGCACCGCTGAAGCGGATATGCGCGTACAGATGTTCAGAGCTCTGCGTAATGCCGGCATTGAAAGAGATAAGGCCCTGCAGGCGGTTAATGAAGGCGGCAGCTTCATGAGAAGTGTTTTTCAGGAGGCCAGAGAGCTGCAGGAGCAGGCCCGGCTGGAGCAGGAGAGGCTGGAAGCTGAAATCCTTGATCTGGAGCAGCGCATAAACCGAATCCTTTCGGAAATCAACAGGCTGCGCTGGATGGATATTACCGTGCACACCACACCTCCATCCCCCATGAACATTCCTTATGATCCGGATGCAGATGAGGATATGGTTTTTGAGGTGGAAATAAGCCTGGGGGGAGGTTTTCAGAACACAGTCAATCGCATCCGGCATGGAATCCGTGACGCCGCAGGGCAGGACCCTGATGTCAGCGTGACTTATGAGATATCCCTTCCCGGCGCCCAGGAGACGGAGCCGGGCCAGTGGCTGGCTGAGATCCCTGCAGTACCCGAGGCGTACCCTTTTTTAGTGGATATTGAGGTGAATATATCCGGTCTGGACGGACACTTTTCCTTCATGCAGCGCACGGTTCGGCGTCAGACGGGAGACGTCCTGCTTCTTCTGGCAGCAGAGGAAAAAATCGAGTTCCAAGAAAGCCAGTACAGTTTCACCGATGGGGACTATGAGCCAGTGCATGCTGTTGTCTCGAATCTGAACCCGGACAGCACTTACTATTATTACTGGACCTTTATGGAGCAGGACGGCATCACCGAGATCCCCGCCTGGAAGCTGCACGCCATCCTCGAGGACAGCGAAGAGCCCCAGAGTTTTACGGCTACTGTCAGCCTTGCAGACATAAGGACAGGTCTTCTTCTGGATGAAGACCAGGCCATGGTGCATGTGCATCCCGTGGAAATTCTAGAAGAAACCATCACTATGGATCTGTTTGAGAACCGTACCTACTGGACCACTGCAACACCTTTTGCCAACGATCCCACGGTCAGGTTTCCAGAAGCCACAATTATAGCCACCCCCGGGATTTCAGGAATACAGGAAGAGATATCCGAATACAGTTCCGACTGGGAGAGGCTGCAGGAAATGCTTCACCCCAAGGAGTCTGTGGAGGATATTATGAAGCAGCACATGCAGGCGGAACTGGAAAAAATGGGTATGGAACTGAGTGAAGCACAAATGGCTCAGGCTCTGCAAATGGCCGGCGGTCTTACAGGTCTTGCAGGAGAGCAGGGGATTGAGCCGCCGGACCTTCTGGGCAGCGGATATGTTTATCCAGGAGAGCCGGTAGAGCTGGACCTTACAGTTTCCGTGCCCATGCCCCCGCGGTTCAGGGTTATGTTTCCTTCTCCGCAAGGAGCAGCGTCCCTGGATGCCGAGGTGCGTGTCAAACACTGGATGCTTTCCACAGGGTTTATGTACAGCCCCAGGGTAAGGGGCAACAATGCCGCAACCTCTATTTCCTGGGTTCCGGAACCTGATGAGCACACCGAATCCTTTTCACTGGAGCTTATTACCAATTACAGCATTGATTTTTTCAAGGCCGGGACAGATGAACCCTTGGTGGAGGACGGTATACCCTTGAGATATGACCCCATGACCACATATTTTACCCTGGGATTTTTCTTTTTGCCGTTAAAAGAACCCCCCGGGACGCTGGAGACTGATTAGCAAAATGGTTCAGGCCCGGACTTTCCGCAATCCAAGAGAAGTCTGTACCCCGGGCTGATAAGAGCAGGCAGTGCAGGCAACGCCAGCATTTCCAGGCTCCAACCTTTTTGGGGAAGTAGTTCATCATGCACGATTATTTATTGTTTTACAACAAGATATGGCCGGGCAAGAGTAATGTAGTGCTCTTGGTGCTTGTATTCTCCTGCCTTGTCTTCCCGCAGAAAATCCACGGGGACTGGAATGATCCGTTGCAGGGTCTGCCACAGGTGATGGAGTTCGGGGCTTATCTGCCTGACCCGGATGAAGAGCAGGAAGCGGTGGTCACCCAAATCTGGGTCAGAACAAGTGCTTCAGGACATCTGCAGCTTCTGGATTCGGCAAAAAGACCGGTGGCAGGTGATGAGTCCAGTTCCCCGGTTGTCTTTTTCCAGGTTTTTCAGGACCCGGATCACGCTGAGGACCAGGCCTTTTTCGTCCAGTTTGTACCCCAGGGGAACAAACTGGGAACCCGGAGGCTGATCAGGGTTCACCCGGGAGAAAACATTTATATTTCTCTGGACCGGGGCCTGGCTGATCAGAGCTGGACCCTGAACAGGGTGCGAATGCAGGACTTTGGTCTTCAGGCTCAGGAACTTGAGTCAGTTGTATCCGTGGATTCTGTTTTTGATGAAGAAGCCCTTACGCAGGAACTGGAAGAACTTCTTCGAGTCTCGACTGTTCACCCGGGCGAAGATCCTGCGGGCAAAGTACATGAACAGCTGGGCCAGACTGAAGATTCCGCTGCTGCCGGGATGTTCAGTAAGGGTATGGATTTCATGGGCCGGGGAGAATATTCCCGTGCACTGGAGTATTTTGAACAAAGCCAGGAAATGGAGCCCACTCCTGAACTGGCAGACAGAATCAGGCGGCTTCGCTCTTATATCGAGCTGCAGCAGTAAATGCAGGCGTGTTTTTTTGAGAAAAGCGTAATGAATACTGCAGAGGTATCTGCTTTGAAGTTATCTGGGTGCAAGTAAGATGTGACTGCAAAAAGTCATTTTTGCAGTCACAGACGTCAGAGATCAGACGTCAGAGTTCAGTAAAATCAAAGACTTATGTAGATTGTTGGTTTCTGAATTATTCATTTCCCGACTTTTTGCAGGTGCATCAAGTAAAGAGATTCTTCCGGTAAAGGCCGGGGGATAAAAGGAGTCCAAAATGATTAAAGAGCTAAAAAACAGCTTTGTCCCTGTGATTTTTATGATGTCCTTAATGTTATTGCTTTTTTCAGTAAATGCTGCAGCAGAAAAGAACGAAACTGTTACGCGCTGGATGGGTGGATTTTATCTTGATCTTCCTGCAAATGCCCTGCCTCTGATGGAAAGAGATGAGTTGCTGTATATTCTGGGTATTGGCCCCATGGGAATTCCGCAGGATATTTCAGTTGAAGAGCTCAAGAAAATGGCCAGGGGAGGTGTTGGGCTGGGACACGAACCTCCTCCGCGCGGTCATGCCGAAGCCGGTTACCGGGGTTTTTATAAGGATTTTCAGGAAATGCTGCCTGAGATGAGTACTGATGAACCAGAATTTGAAACATCGTACATTACCCTGGCCGGAGAGGAGGCATTCCTGGTCAAAGCCATGTTCACAATGCAGGAAAATGCTCCGGATGGAACTTTTGACTCACATCAAACATGGGCTGTGGCGGTGAATAAGATACCTGATGCAGAGGGCAACTACCGGATGTTATTTCTTATGGCCAATGACCATCTTTTGAACCAGCATCCGGGTTTAATTGAAAGTATCCTGAAATCCGCAGATGCTGACAGCCCGCCTCCACTGGAGCTGGATTCCTATTTTACATACAAGGAAATTGGAGAACGGGAGTTCAACGATTTCCAGCCGGTGATGCTGCCGGGCAGGTATGCAGCTCTGGTGGACCGTTCCCGGTACGTGGTGCGCATCTATGACCATGGGGGAGAGGTCCAGCATGAATGGAGCTTTGAAGAAGAGGCCACAAGAGATAATCTTGCCGTAAGACGCATAGATGCAAGGGCGGAAAGCGATGGTCACCTGCTGATCCTGATAGGCAGAAATAATGAGAACCCGGATGAGCTTTTGAGATTCAGTCCCGCAGGAGAGCTTGATGACAGCTTTTCCCTGGATCTATCGGTGTCTGGTAAAGATGAACGTTTATATGCTCGTTACATAATCAGCTCAAATCAGAAAGGTCTTTTAATGGGTGCAGAATCCAGATCGGGTGATGCAAATGGCCCTTTTTTAGTCAAATTTTCAAGGGATATGCAAGTTCAGACAAAGTTGAATATGGACGGTACATATCCTTTTGCTATTTTTCCTGACGGGAGCATATTTGCAGTTTATGAAGATGATGCAGAAGGATTTTTTGTAAATTTGGACCATGAAGGCCGGCGTATGGAGGCCTGGGGCCTGTATGGTTCAGGTACACCGCCTGTATATGTAGATGAGTTCAATATGCCGGATTTTGAGCACCTGGAAGTTGATAATGCCGGCAATATCTATGCCCAGGAAAGATATTCCATATGGATTTATGACCGAAGCGGGCGTTTACTCCAGGTAGTACCCACCAGCAATCAGGCGGGCAACCGCAACGAAATGGCTGTGGGACCGGAAGGCCATGTTATGCTGGTAAATACCGGCAGGAGGCCGGGACCTATGACTTCCGGTCCTGCAGTGTTCATGTATAAAAACATAGAGCCTGCTGAAGTCAGGGCAATTGAAATGCCGGCACCTGCACCTCAGGAGCCTGAAGAAGTGGAAAGCAGCGAAACAGTCATGGGTGACGACACTGCTGAAGAGGTGGAAGTTCAGGAAGGATTCAGCCGGGAACTTTTGGCCCTGGTCAGCCAGGAAGGGCTTACAGTACGGGCCTTCAGGGCTTTTGAAGATGTGCCCCCGGGATTTAACTCCCTGGCCATGCATCTTAGGGGGCAGGGCAAAGATCTGCTGGGCGCAGATATAGATCAATTAGAAAAATGGATCAACAGCGCTGACAGCCTGCGTATGTCAGCAGAACATCAAAAGACCTTAAAAAAACTGCACGAACAAATGAATAAAGTTATGCAGGCTGCAGGTGTATCGTGATGATTTATAGGGATATGTATCTATATTAAGGAGACAATAAAAATGAAAATCAAACATAGAATATACCAGATAGTGTATATTTTTTCCTGCATGATGATCTTAATTCTGTCAGGGTCTTTTTTTACAAGATCAATAGCATCCAATGAACATTCTGAATTTAAGATAATAGATACTAATATGTCTTTAACTCAGAGTGTAAACTATGAAAAAGATATTTTAATACTGAGTGGTAATGTTAATCTGAATGGACATACCTTTACTTCTTCCGGATCTATATATCATGTGGGTGGAACCATTAATGTTAATGAAGGTAAACTGATTGTCGCTCATGACTACCGCCTGCAAAGCATGGAAAAAGATGATGAGGGTAAAAAGAAAGACAGCAGCGGGTACCTGGTTATGACCGGAGAAAACGATTCCGTATTGGTTCAAGGTGATTTCGTCACTCAGAGCAGTCACAGTCACTCCAACAGGCTGACCAGTGGAATCCTGGAAGTCCGGGGAAATTTCCAGCAGAAAGCGGGCAGCAATCATAATTTCAATGCATCAGGTTCTCATAAAGTAATTCTTTCCGGAAAGGAGAAACAGGATGTATCATTCGAAAGTCCAGGCAATTCCGGATTTGCTCTTTTGGAGATCTCAAATGATCATGTCCATTTCGATTCTGTTTTAAGGGGGTGGACACTGCATGATGATCTGAAAATCAGGAATGTAGGGCATGGTTTTACTGGTACAATGGATATGGCCGGAAACAAGATGACCGTTAAAGGGGGAATCCCGGAACATCATGGCACTTTCAAACTCGCAGGAGGGGCACTTGATATACATGGCGACTTTATCCAGTCCGGGGGGACAGTTGATATAGATGGAGGCAGGTTGACAGTGACCGGGGACTACCGCCTGCAAAGTATGGAAAAGGATGATGAGGGGAACAAGAAAGACAGCAATGGGTACCTGGTTATGACCGGGGAAAATGATTCCGTATTGGTTCAAGGTGATTTCATTACTCAGAGCAGTCGCAGTCACTCCAACAGGCTGACCAGTGGGACATTGGAAGTCCAGGGAAATTTCATGCAGAAAGCGGGCAACAATCATAACTTCAATGCATCAGGTTCGCATAACGTACTACTTTCCGGAAAGAAAAAACAGGAAGTATCATTCGAAAGTCCAAACAATTCCGGGTTTGGAATCAATACTATCTCTAACGAAGAGGTTTACTTCCTGACAGTTGTGAGAGGCTGGAAGTTGAAGGAAGATGCTGTCATCAGGGAAATGCACGGGTTTACCGGGACTATGGATCTGGGAGGACGCACGCTGACAGTGAAAAATCCGGTTACAATGCAGGGTCCAGGTACATGCAGTCTTTCCAGGGGGAAGCTGGTTATCGGAGGTGACCTGGTCCAGCCTGATGGCACCCTGACCATTGGTGGAGGCACACTGATCGTCCAAGGCGATTACATTATGCAAGGCATGCCTCAAGAAGAGGGAGGCGAGCCTGAAGACAGCCGGGGTTATCTGAATATGACCCACGACAGAGACAAAGTGCTGGTCAAGGGGGACTTCATCACTCAAACCAGCCGGAGTCATTCCAACCGTTTGACCCGGGGTGTTCTGGAGGTAAGGGGTGATTTTCATCAAAAAGCCGGCAACAACCACAATTTCAATGCCACTGAATCCCACAAGGTGCTCTTTTCAGGAGAAAATGAGCAGAGAGTTTTTTTTGAAGCGCCCGGCAATTCAGGTTTTGCCGGGTGTTCCATCTCAAACAAAGATGTCTATTTTGACAGCGTGCTGAGGGGATGGCGGCTGACAGATGATGCTGTCATCAAAGGGCTTTATGGCTTTAACGGTACCATGGATCTGGACGGTCACTCTCTCACGGTTGACAACTCTATATCTTTTGAAGGTCCAGGAACGCTGGATATATCCAGCGGAAACTTTACTGTTCAAGGCAACCTGGTCCAGCCTGATGGCACCCTGACCATTGGTGGAGGTACCCTGGTCGTCCATGGCGATTATATTATGCAGGGCATGCCTCAAGAAGAGGGAGGCGAGCCTGAAGACAGCCGGGGTTATCTGAATATGACCCACGACAGAGACAAAGTGCTGGTCAAGGGCGACTTCATCACTCAAACCAGCCGAAGTCATTCCAACCGTTTGACTCGGGGTGTTCTGGAGGTAAGAGGTGATTTTCAGCAAAAAGCCGGCAACAACCACAATTTCAATGCCACTGAATCCCACAAGGTGGTTTTTTCCGGTGACTCCATGCAGCGCGTCTCTTTTGAAAGACCGCAGAACTCGGGGTTTCAAATCCTGATTCTGGTAAATGATCACAATAACAGGGTTGTTCTTCCAGAGAGTTTTCGAGTCCACACCAAGTTTGGAGTCTCATTGAGTCCTGTGCAGATGGATCTGGTTTCCGGAGCCTCTTCCAACCTGGAGGTTGCTGTTGACGCCAGGGACCACAAGCTTTCCTGGGAACCAGTTGATATACAAGTGGCTTCTCTTTCCGAACTCGGGGAGGTTACAGGAGAAGAACCCGGGCTGACACAGATTAAATTAATAAGCCTGAATAATCCTGATGTCTTTCTTTACAGCTGGGTCAATGTCCTTCCCGAAAAGTCTTCAGTGTCAGACTATACAGCTGAGCATACAGTATTGCATGACCAGGTTACTGTAAGGGCTCTGGGCGCGTGGGGACATCTTCCGGATCGTTTCAGCCGGCTGGCCCTGGACCTGCGCAGGCATGGGGTCGACTTGCTGGGGGCCGATATGGCCGAGATCAGTGAGCTGCTGGCTAAAGCAGAGTCAGGGACCAACAGGTCTATCTCGGAATATGCCCAGGATATTCGAGCTCTCAAGGAGCATATGGAACGCTTTGCCTTTAATAATGAAGGGGAGCTGGTGCCGGTGGACACGGGGTCCAGTTTGTAGGCTGTGCTGCAACAACTCCCATAGCAAGGACCGGACAGGCCCTGCTTTTTCAGGTGGGTAAATGCCAGTATATCTTTTCACACAAGGTCAGGGGAGTGCTAGATGAGCAGTATTTCAAAAAGGTATTTTCCAGGGCACGGGCGAGGTTTTTGGATCAGTTATTCGGGCGTACTAATGTGTGCGCTGCTCTTGCTGTTGACTTTGTATATTCCTCTGCATTCAAAGGCTGTTCTTGCTTCAGAGCCTGTGGATACCACCCTGGTGGGGTGCGTGGTGGAAAGAAGTTTTTACAGTCTGGGACACCCCTTATTTGAACATGACCTGAACAGGGCTGAAGAAATATACAAGGGTCTGGTCTCGGATACCCCAGGCCTGGGGGATGTTTATCAGATATATCCGCACATTGATAAATCTCCCTATGAGCTTTTGGATCTGAGCGATTATGAAGGCAAGTCGCTGGGCATTAAAGGAAGTCTTCTGCCTGGAGACACTTTTTTCGTCTCCGGTGCTGACTCCGTGACCGTTCTCCAGGACGCCTGCCATGAGAACCTTCTGGATGTTATCACGCAAAAGATGGAATTGGTGTCTTCAGCTCTTTCCACAGATGCCGGCGCAGACGAACCCACAGACATCAGCCATTCCGGCCAGGGCAGGGCGGCCCCGTCTTTCGAAACCGACCTGCCACCGGAGCTTTTGCCGCTGGCAGAACAGGATGCGCTAACAGTCAGAGCCTTGCGCGGATGGGGCATGCTGCCTGAAAAATTTGACAGCCTGATTCTTGCCTTCCAGCACCTCGACTCTGACCTCCTTGGTGCTGATCATCGACAAATACGGGTACTGTCCCAAGAGGCGCGGCAAGACAGTCAGCTTGAACAATGGGCCGACCCTCTGGAACAACTCGCCGAAAGCATGGCTTTAATCACGCGTGAAGTTCAGTAGTTATCTAACGGGGCTGCAGTATGTTCAAAGCTACGATGAAAAATGTAACTATCTGGGAGTTTCAAGTACATGTTCTTCATATAATCAAATGTGACTATAAAAATTCACATAGCACACATTTCTTGAGTAAAATGCAGTGCATAACTTTTTGACTTTTGTCACTGAACAATTCTTCGAGATGTTATGCAGAGCCGTGTGAGTCTTGAGCAAGCGTGTGAGGAGGTATGAATGGCGGGAAAGATGCTTTACTTTTACTTCAGGAAAGCCTCGATTCTGCTGGTTTTTTCTGTACTGTTTCTGTCTGTGTTTTGTGCTGCCCCGACATGCGGCGACCCTGGAGATCCCTGCATTCGCTCGGGGTTTGGCTGTTCACGCCACTCACTGCCCACAGACCCTGAAATATGGGAATATTGCGCTGGTAAGCAGTTTGGCGTTGAAAAGCTTCAAGCAGTAGAGGAATGGCAGGACCAGCGGTAGAACCGGCAAATTGTTTTCATGAACATGGATTACAGATCCCATGCCATTGATTGATGCATTCAGATGCACGCATTAAATCATTAAATCAGCTGACAGCAATGTTTTGAAATATTGAGCGGACATTGTAATGTTATGAAGGGCAAAAAATAAACTTGAGCAAGGAGAAAGTGCCATGGGTGAAATCTTGATCGGTATACTGGTTATGGCCGGCTTTATTGGTTTTGTCATCTGG
>NZ_QYZY01000038.1:0-1435 GCF_003838035.1 Desulfonatronospira sp. MSAO_Bac3
GGGACTGGCTCTTCCGGGACCCACTTGTCCCAAAAAATGAGATATTTTAAGCACAAAATGATGCTCAAGTGGGTCCCGGAGTGCCTGTCCCCTGCTTTCCTTAAAAGCGCTAAACAGATACCATACAGGGCTTCTACCGGTCCCGATTCAGCACTCACTTTTGGCAATTAAGAAATACCAGAAAAAATAGTATTCAAAAGTTAGTGATGGAATAAGAAGAGGGCCCAGGGGGTGGTTGTATGAAGTCTTTTTCTTTTTTAAAATTTGCCTCGAAGGGTCCTCTTTTTCCGTGCAGGGTATTGGAAAAAGCCTGGTTACTAAAATAAGCAAAAGGTTGGTTTTTTATGACATATCTGATTGCCAGCAACGTGGTTGTATGGTTGGGCATCGGGGGGTACTTGTTCTTTCTGGCCATGGGTCAGAAGAAGCTTGAGAAAAAGATAAGGCAGCTGGAGGTGATGCACCATGAGTAGCGGCCTTTTATCATCCATAAGTATTCGAAGGGCAGTGGTTGCCTTCGCCATGCTGGGGCTGGCCGTCATTTTTCTGTCCTCCATCTGGTACAGGATCGATTCACCCTCACTTGTTGAAGAGACACAGACCCGCCAGGCTGATCAGCAGATGATGGCGCGTATAGCCGGGCTCATGCAGGAGGTGGAGCAAAACCCGGAAAATGTGGAGGCCATAACCGAGCTGGCCGGCTTTTTTATGCAGAACCAGGACTGGGATAAGGCTCTTTCATTCTGGAGAAGGGCTTTGAGTGTGGATCCAGACAACCAGCTGGCCCTGAACCAGGCAGGGTTTACTCTTTTTCAGATGCAGCAGCATGAAGAAGCCAGGGAGAAGTTTGAGAGGCTTCTTGAACTAAACCCCGAAAACCACCAGGGCCACTTCAACCTGGCCATCATTTACAAGTACTATCTTGATGAACAGGAAAAGGCCCGGGAACATCTGGAAAAAATTCTTGAAATAGATCCTGACCACCCGGAGCTACTGGAAAGAGTACGCCAGGAACTGGAAACACCTGCTCCCGGCGAAGGAATATGACAGGTACTTCCTTTGCTGTCCCGGGATTTTCCGGCTAGGGGGCCGTGCTTTGGCGTTTGACATAGACAGGAGATTACCGGTAACAGGAATAAATTTTTCGAGATACTAGGGCAGTCTTTACAAACTTACTGGAGGGGTCATGGAAAAGATATGGGGCCAGGGATTAACCTTTGATGATGTTTTGCTGGTGCCGGATTATTCCGAGGTCCTGCCGGAAGAAACCAGCCTCAAGACCCGGCTTACCCCCAAGATAGAACTCAATATCCCTTTGCTCAGCGCAGCCATGGATACTGTAACCGAAGCCGAGATGGCCATCTCCATGGCTCGTTCCGGCGGAGTGGGAGTGGTGCATAAGAACATGAGCATCGAGGAGCAGCGCCAGGAGGTA
>NZ_QYZY01000039.1:0-1300 GCF_003838035.1 Desulfonatronospira sp. MSAO_Bac3
ATTCATTATTTGACTTAAGTCAATGAACGATTTGCCCGGCTTGTGCAACCATCAGAGGAAATTGACTTGCAGATCAGCATCTCGCTTCTGAACCCGGCAAAAGCAATTATTGTGTTGAGAAGCTGAAAAAAACATAAGCAAGCTTGCGGGGCAACCCCTTCTGGAGTTATTGAGCCTGCAGGCAAAACGTGGAGGAAGAAAATGTCTAATCCAATCCAGTGCCCAGGCAGCAGTACCCGCAACCTGGAGGTGGACCTGATAGCCTGTCAGGATTGCGGCCATGAAGTAGAGATGTTCTCCGACGAAACCAGAAGAAGATGCCCCAGATGCAAAAAGATGGTTTTCAGGGACCGCCTGCCATCCTGTGTGGACTGGTGCCCTTCGGCCAGAGAATGTGTGGGTGAAGAACGCTTGCAGGCCATGCAGGCCGGAAAGCAGAAAACATAAGCCCTTTTACCGGGTAAACTGACAGGAAGTGCTGCTTTGGATTATCTGCTTATCTGTATCGTGGCCATGGGTGTTTCCGGACTCACCCTTTTTTCCGGATTCGGCCTGGGCACCCTTCTTTTACCGGCCTTTGTCCTGTTTTTTCCTGTTCAGGCTGCTGTAGCCATGACTGCAGTGGTGCACTTGGCCAATAACCTTTTCAAGCTTTTTCTCATAGGCAACAAAGCAGATAGCGCAACACTGCTGCGCTTTGGGCTGCCGGCCCTGGCAGCGGGTTTTGCCGGGGCCTGGCTTCTTCTGTCTCTGGCAGACCTGGAGCCGGTATACAGTTATGAGCTGTGGGGAAGGCACATGAAGGTTTACCCGGTAAACTTAGTTATTGGGCTACTTATGGGGTTTTTCGCCATGCTGGAGCTCTACTCACCCCTGAACCGGCTGCAGATATCTCCTGCATACCTGCCCCTGGGCGGAGTGCTCAGCGGATTTTACGGGGGCCTTTCCGGACACCAGGGGGCTTTTCGCAGTGCTTTTCTGCTCAAATCCGGCCTGGATAAAGAGGCCTTTGTGGGAACCGGGGTGGTTATCGCAGTGCTTGTGGATGTATCCAGGATCACCGTCTATTCCGGTATGGTGCACACCCCAGAAATCCGTGAAAACCTGCCTCTTATTGCTGCGGCTGTGCTGGCAGCCTTTGCCGGAGCCTTTATCGGGCGCAGAGTATTGTCCAAAATCACCTTCAGGACAGTACAGCTGATTGTAGGCATTATGCTCCTGCTTGTTTCCATCCTGCTCATCCTGGGTGTAGTTTAATCGTAACCATTCAGAGGGTCCTCGGTGTTGATTACTGGCACAA
>NZ_QYZY01000040.1:0-3984 GCF_003838035.1 Desulfonatronospira sp. MSAO_Bac3
ATCGGCATCAAGAGGCTGGAGGCCCTGCGGGCCCTGGACGGCCAGGAGGTGACCGTAGACGGCTCAAGGGGGCTTGTCTACCGCGGCCTGGTACCCCTGGAAGAGGTGGGCGGCGAGATAGACGTGGGCAAGTTGCCGGCCACCAAGACCAAGGTAGGCCTTATTCTTGCCGATGTGGGTCAGGCCCTGTTTTTGTCCAGGCTGCGCCGCATGCCTGATTTTGAAGTGGGGCTTCTGCGGGCGGAATTCATGCTGGCCAACATCGGGGTCCATCCCCAGGCTCTCGACGCCTATGACAAGGGCTATCTGGACTCGGTGGTGAACAAGAAGTTCAAGGAGATGGAAAACGAGCTTACCAAGGTGGTCCGGGACCAGCTCACCGCAGGGCTGGTGAGCCTGGATCTCAACCTTAGAAGGTATGTAGGGATAATATCCGGGCTTGAAGAGCGCATGAGCCAGATGACCGATCAGAAGGGGGCCAAGGGCACTGACGAAGTCCTGGCCATGCACAGGCAGCTCAGGGAGCTGGACAAAAAGCTGGACGAACATATTGATCTGGCCACCAAAAGACTGGAAGTACTCAAGACATCCCTGGACCTGAAGGAACATATTGCCATAATCATGGGTTATGCGGACCAGCTTATGCTTCTTGTGGGAGATGACCCGGAAACAGTACAGAAAAAAGAGGAGCTTGAAGAGGATATCAGCCGCATTGAAAAGCGGGTGAAGCATGATCCCGTGGTTCAGGAGCACCTCAAGAACATACAGGACCTTAGAACAGACGTGGCCCAGAAGGTGGGGCTCAAAAACGAAATGGATACAGTGCGCGACCTGCCCCAAAACATCCATGACCACATCACCAGCCGCGGCTTTAGAACCGGCAAGGAGCTTTATGTCCAGACCCTGTCCCAGGGACTGGCCCTTTTTGCCATGGCCTTTTACGGCAGGGAAATCATCTACCGCACCACTTACTACAAGACCAACGAGTACCGAAACCTCATGGGGGGCATGCTTTTCGAGCATTACGAAGACAACCCCATGCTTGGCTACCGCGGAGTATCCAGGGATATCCATGACTGGGAGCTGGAAGCCTTCAAGCTGGCCCGGGGTGCCTTTGGAGGCAGCAATCTTCAGCTCATGCTGCCCTTTGTGCGCACCTTTGAAGAGGCCAGGAGCATGAAGCGCTACCTTTCGGATGTACACAAGCTGCGTTCAGGTGAAGACGGGCTCAAGATCATCCAGATGTCCGAGATTCCAAGCAACGCCATCATCGCCAAGGAGTTCATCAAGGAATTCGACGGTTTTTCCATCGGTTCCAACGACATGACCCAGCTGGTTCTGGGTACGGACCGGGACAATTCCAGGCTGGGGCACATCTACGACGAAGAGGACCCGGCAGTGGTCTGGTCCATCCTGGTGACCATCTTCACCGGGCAGAAGTTCGGCAAGAAAGTCGGCTTCTGCGGACAGGGCGTTTCCAACAGCAAGATCATCCGCGGCCTGGTCTGCATCTCGGGAATTATCTCTGCTTCGGTGGTTCCGGATACTTATGCCCAGACCAAGGAAGAATTCGCCAAGACGGAAAAGGAAAACATCAAGCTCAAGGACATGGGGGCCTGGCTGCAGAAACAGCACCTGGAAAGGCTCTACGAACTGCTTAAAGAGAACAACTACGAGCATATCCTCAAAAAATACTCCTCCAGCAAGGATCTCATGGAATGGTACGAGGGAGAAGCTGCCAGGCTGCACGAGCAGCTTTACTCTCACCTGGGCTCCAGAAAGGAGGATTTTTACCGCCAGGAACTCTACAAATTCCGCAATATCTTCCACAAGCCGGTGATTTATGCCAACTGGGACTGGCAGGTTACCATTGACGACGCCCTGCACCAGGCGGGCTTCGCCACTTATGAGGAACAGGAGCAGGCCATGGCGCAAGTATCACAGAAGCTGGGCATATAGGTCAGGCTGCTTCAGACAACAGGGCCGGATACGTCTCAGAATTTCGGGCGTATCCGGCCTTTAAACATTCCAGCATCAAGTACAGATATGACCTCTCAAGAAGAACCTATACTGGCGGGACTGGCATCCCCTGAAGATATCCGGGGGCTTTCCCTGACACAGCTCAACAGGCTGGCCCGGGAAGTCAGAGAGCTTATCATAAGCGTCGTATCCACCAATGGAGGCCACCTGGCTCCTTCCCTGGGTACGGTGGAGCTGACCCTGGCCCTGCTCAAGGTCTTTGATCCTTCAAAGGATAAAATCATCTGGGATGTGGGACATCAGGCCTACGCCTACAAGATACTCACCGGCAGGCGGGACAGCTTCCATACGCTTCGCGCCCGGGGGGGGATCAGCGGCTTTCCAAGACCCGTGGAAAGCAGTTTTGATCATTTTGCCGTGGGGCACTCCAGCACCTCCATTTCCGCAGGGCTGGGCATGGCCGTTGCCGGGGACATACTGGATAAGGATCAGAAAGTATTATCCATAATCGGTGATGGATCCATGACCGCTGGTCTGGCTTTTGAAGGTCTGAACCAGGCCGGGGACCTGGACAGGGACCTCGTGGTGGTTTTAAACGACAATGAGATGTCCATAGCCAGGAATGTCGGAGCCCTGTCGTCATTCTTGAGCAGTAATCTTTCCTCCAGGTGGATGGTACGCTTCAAGAAGGACTTTGAAAGTTTCATGCGCCAGATTCCCAGAATCGGGGACGACATCCTCAATTACGCCCGAAAGAGCGAAGAATCCCTGAAAAACTTCTTCACTCCAGGCATTTTGTTTGAAGCCCTCAAATTCAACTATATAGGACCGGTGGACGGGCACAACATAACTTCTCTTTCCCGGATACTGGAACAGACTAAGACCCTGCAGGGACCAGTCCTGGTGCACGTAATGACCAGGAAGGGAAAGGGCTACAAACCGGCAGAGGAGAACCCCACCTTCTATCACGGGGTGGGCTGCTTTGAGCCTGAAACCGGCCTGGCCAGGAAGAAACCGGACGGCGAATGCCTGCCCAGCTACACTGATGTCTTCGGCCGGACCCTGTGTGAACTCGGGGAAAAAGATGACAGTATCGTGGCCATAACCGCTGCCATGCCCGAGGGAACAGGGCTGGGCGCTTTTGCGGAGAGGTTTCCGGAAAGGTTTTTCGACGTGGGCATCTGCGAACAGCATGCGGTCACTTTTGCGGCCGGCATGGCCACCCAGGGCCTCAAGCCCGTAGTGGCCATTTATTCCACTTTTCTGCAGCGCTCTTATGATCAGGTGGTGCACGACGTGTGCCTGCAGAACCTGCCGGTAACTTTCTGCCTGGACCGTGGCGGTATTGTCGGAGAGGACGGGCCTACGCATCACGGCAATTTTGATTTTTCATATCTCAGGCATATCCCCAACATGATCTGTATGGCCCCCAAAGACGAGGCCGAACTGCAGAGAATGCTGGCCACCGCCCTGGTGCATCCAGGGCCGGTATCGGTCAGGTACCCCAGAGGCGTGGGTACAGGAGCGGACCTCGGAGAAACAGCCCCCCTGGACATGGGCAGTTCAGAAGTGATGAAGGAAGGCACCCATGGCGTGATTCTGGCAATCGGCAGCCGGGTGTACCCGGCCCTGGAGGCGGCGTTAGAAATGGAGAAAGACGGGCTTTCCCTGAGAGTGGTCAATGCCCGCTTTGTCAAGCCTTTGCCCCTACAGGAATTAAGAGAGGCGGCTGCAAACTATAAAGGTCTCCTGGTGGTGGAGGAAAACGCACTGGCCGGGGGATTCGGGTCTGCAGTTCTGGAATTTCTGGCGGATGAGGACCTGCTTCAGGGAGTCCGGGTCAAGCGCCTGGGAATAGGGGATTTTTTCGTGGAACACGGTCCACCCCAGGAATTAAGGCAAAACCTGGGCCTTTGCAAAAACGGAATAAAAAAGGCCGCAATGGAGTTTTTCCAATAAAACAAAGAAATATCTCACGCCCGGGCCGAAGCGGCCCTAGAGCCG
>NZ_QYZY01000041.1:0-1085 GCF_003838035.1 Desulfonatronospira sp. MSAO_Bac3
ACATAAATTATCTGCTCATCCCCCGTCAGCCCGGAGAGGATATATTCGACAAAATCGGGGCATACGTTCTGGACCGGGTTATGCTTCGCGATATTATGGGCCTCGACGATGAGCAACTGGCTTCGGGTAAATACCTGCACTACACCCACGAGGAAGACCAGACCCTGGAAAAGGTCAGAAGCGGGGAACTGCAAGCGGCTTTTTTCCTGCAGTCCGTACCCATCAATATAATGCAGGAGGCCTGCCAGGCCGGGCGGGTCATGCCCAGAAAATCCACCTTTTTCTATCCCAAGCTGCCCACGGGCATGCTCTTACATCTCTGGGACAGGTAGCGCTTAAGAAGAAGCATATGAAACAGGGCGGTGCAGAAGACCTGTTCCCGCGCGGGTTGGCCCAGCCTGAAGCTGGCTTTCGCTTCTCAGTGGACTCTTTATTATTGTCTGTCTTTTTAGTCCCGGGAAATAACTGGAAGGTTCTGGATCTTGGATGCGGGTGCGGCGTGGTGGGCCTAGGTCTTATTCTGGCCAACCCGGGAAAAGAGATCCAGGTCACTGGAGTGGACAATGATCCGGAAATGATCGAGTGCGCACGCCAGAACAGCCGCGCTTTGTGCCTGGAAGAAAAATCTTCATACAGGCTGCTGGACGTAACAAGCCTTGACTCCCAAAGCCTCGCCCCTGAGAGCTTTGACCTGGTCCTGGCCAACCCTCCCTACCGTGATGAACGCTCCGGGAGGACTCCGGAAAATCCTGGAAAAAAATCCGCACAGTTTGTGACAAAAAACTCGCAGCTGGATTTTTTCCAGGCTGCTTCTTTTGCTCTTAAAAACAGAGCCGCTGCCGGTTTTGTCTACCCAGCCTCAAGGCTTGACCAGCTGCTGCAAAACCTTGAGCGGTACAGGCTGAGACCAAAAACCATCCTGCCGGTTTACGGCAGGGCCGGAAAACAGGCCTCGCTGGTCCTGGTTAAGGCCCGCAAGAATTCCGGGCCAGAGCTTTCCATGCTTCCCCCGCTCATTCTCTACGACGAACATAACAGTCTTACGCAGCAGGCCAGAGAATTCTGCCCTTTCCTGGAATGCAATC
>NZ_QYZY01000042.1:0-7341 GCF_003838035.1 Desulfonatronospira sp. MSAO_Bac3
ACCAGGGTCCGAGGACTTCGCAAACAGGACGTAAAAACTCACTCCTATGAAGCGTAGATCAAAACCTTTACACGAGTTTTTAATCCAGAATATCTTACATAGCCTGCTCTAAATCAACTTCGGTGTTTTACGGTTTTGATTAACGCTTCCTACGTCGTTCAGACAGTTTACGCCCAGTTTGCAAAGCCCCCGGACCCTGGATATCAGCGGTGCGCATAGATTGACCAAATTTATCAGATTGTGAATAGTTACCCAGGCCCCTTTTTTTACAGCTCGACCCTGTCTCCCGGCTCAGGCATAAATCCTGTCACTTGAGCCTGATCAAAATACTTCTGCAGACTATCTTTATGCGTTGCACGCTCATCACGCTGCATATGCACCAGGGCTGTCTGCCTGACCCCTGCCAGGCCGGCCATGGATAACACCCGGGACACGCTGCTGTGACCGGGCATGTCCCCCTCCAGGGCGAAGGCCTCGCATATGGCCAGATCGCATCCGTCAAGCACAGGCCAGAAGCTTTTTTCCAGCCGGCCGTCTCCTGTATAAAACAAGCTCCTGTTCTCTGCATGAAGCTTTATTCCCAGGCTTGGAACCGGGTGCTCCATGGGCACGGCCCGGGCCTGCATGCCCGCCAGCTGAAAAGTATCCCGTGAAGAAGCCTCTGTAAATTCGATCTCAAAACCCAGGCGATCCCACTTGCCTGGATAGGCAAGCTCCATGGCCTGTTTTACTGCCGAGGATGCGCCGCACACCCCGCTTATCTGCAAAGGTTTTATCCTGGCGTGCTCGCTGAAACGCAACAGGAGCTGGGGCAGACCCAGAAAGTGATCCCCGTGCAGATGCGATATCCATATAGCGTCCAGGTCCAGAGGATCATCGCTGCAACCCCAGAAGGCGGATGCGGCGGTAAAGCCGCAGTCCAGAAGGATTGACCGGCTGTTCCTACCTTCCTTTACCTGGACCAGGATGCTGGTGTTGGGCAGGTTTTCGTCGAAAGCCTCACCCACTCCGCAAAATACTGCCTGCATGCTCATGTGTATAATCCTGACCTTTTTATCCTGGTTGTTCCTGGTAAAGCCAGGATGCAGGCGGTGTTTTGCCCTTGAAAAACTTTTCCACCTCAGGTCGGTCATCTGCGTGTACGTAGAGATTGCCAAGGGGCAGAGGCCGGATCCGGCCGGCGTATATTTTCAGGGCCCGGTCGAAGAAATCAGCCTGAACAAAACAGGCTTTTATTCCGGCAAAGCGCCCCAGGCCCTCCCAGGTGGTGCGAAGGTCCAGACTGTGCTCTCTGTGGGGCGGACAGGTAAGCATATTTCCGGTTTTGATCAATGCCTCAAGAACTCTTGAAGGTAATACCGCCGCCCACATGCCAAGATTTTTCAGGAGCATGGATTCCAGGGCCAGAAAGTAGTGCTCGTCTATTCTGCAGGCCATGGAGACCCCTGGTACATTTAAGATTTCCCGGTCCTGCCTGAACTTCTCTCCCACCACCCTCTGCAGGTCTGCTGCCATTTCGGTGTAATCCGTCAAGGTCATAGGTCAAGTCCCCCTGCGCAGTGTCAAGATAAATATCAGTGCCTCAGTCAGCAATATAGGCTGAAAAAGGGTGGCAGTGCAAGTTTTTTGGCTGGAAAGCTGTGAAGCGTGGACGGGGTTTAAGTGTCCGGAAGTTAAAAAAAGGACAAGGCTGACTATAAAAGGCCTTTACTTTGATTCTGGGTAATATTGAAGGCCACGGAAAACATATGGTGTATAAAATCTACATATTCCACTGAAATGTTTTCCGGGGTGGTTATTCTCGAGGGTGCGAAATTGACGATACCTTTGATGCCGCCTTCCATGAGATAGTTTGCGGCACGCTGGGCTCTTTCAGGCGGCGTGGTGATGACCCCTATCTCAACGTTCATATCCCTGGTGCTTTTGGGCAGCTTGCTGGTACAGTTGACCTCCAGGCCGGCTATCTCCTCGCCGATTTTAAAGGGATCACAGTCAAAAGCGGCCACGATTACAAAGCCTCTTTTGCGCAGAAGGTTATGCCGCAGAAGCGCCCTTCCCAGGTTGCCCACGCCCACCAGGACAACGTTCCAGGTCCGGTCCAGGCCGAGACTCTGCCTGATGGCCTCGCGAAGCTCATGAACATAATATCCGACACCACGGACGCCGAATTCACCGAAATAAGCCAGGTCCTTGCGTATCTGGGACGGGTTGACCCCGCAGAGCTGGGCCAGCTTTTCCGAAGAAATCACCTTGATGCCCTGCTGTTCCATGACCTCCAGTTCCTGTACATAAACTGCCAGCCTGGAAATGGTGGCCCGGGGGATACGTTCGAACTTTAACTGCTGCATAGTGAATTTTTTAACAATGACAGGCCGATAAAAGGGGGAGGGTCATCCCCCTCCCCCTGATGAATGCAATCGGCTTTAGATAAAAGGATTGGCAAAAAGCAGAATCAGGTTGATAACCAGTGCATAAATTGCCAGGGACTCGATCATGGCCAGGCCGATGAGCAGGGTAACAGTAATCTTTCCGCCTGCTTCGGGGTTGCGGGCTGTACCTTCACAAGCACCCTTAAGACCGATACCCTGTCCAATGCCGGTGCCGATGGCGGCAATGCCCATGCCCAGACCGGTGGCCAGAGCGATATTGCCGATGACTTCGGGAGCGACTTCACCTGCAAAGGCGACACTGGCAAGGCCTACAAAGAAAACGGTGTGAAAGATGATCAACAAAGACTTGCGCATTACAAAACCTCCTAACGATTTATTTGTTCGGTCAAAAGACCATTTCCCCCGACTTTAAAAAATGCTCCAGGCTCACCATCAGACTTTCTTTTAATGAGCCTCTTCAAAGGCCTCCTTGAGGTACATCATGGTCAGCATGAAGAACACAAAGGCCTGCATAGTCTTCAACAGCAAAAAGAGTATGAAGATGGGCAAAGACCCCAGGATGGGAGCCAGGATAAACATTACGGCGATGGTGATTTCCTCTGCCCTGATGTTTCCGAATAGCCGCAGGGCCAGAGAAAGCGGCCGGGCCAGGTGGCTGACTATTTCAATGGGGAGCATTACCGGGGCGAACCACCAGTAGGGTCCCATGAACTTTTTAATGTAAGCGGCCCCGTGAATCCTGATGCCCCAGTAGTTGTAGTAGACAAAAACAAAAAGGGCCATGCACGCGGTAGTGTTGATGTTGGCCGTGGCCGCGTCAATGCTTGGTACAAGACCGGATACGTTGAGCACCCAGATATAGATGAGCAGAGTAAAAAGTACCGGAAAAACCCTCCTGCCCTGCTCGCCCATGTTGGCCACTACGAAATCCTCAACAGCCTTGATGAGAAATTCGAAAAAGTTCTGCACTCCCTTAGGCACAAGGGTCATCCTGCGGGTGGCCATCCAGCCCACCAGGACCAGAATTACGATGAAAAACCAGGAGTAGAGGACGTGTTGCGGGATGTTCAGCCCCAGGGCATGGAAAAATTCTCTCAAAAACATCCATTGGTATAAGTCTTCCATTTATTAAGCCTCCTTGAATTTTTGACCCACCAGGGTAATGCCGAAAATTAAGACGTTTAGCAGTATAACGCTTAGACCCAAGAGCAAAGCAAAAATGTTGGCGTTCCAGTATACTATGGCCACATATAAAACAAGTCCGGTCAGAATGAGCCGGACATAGAAACTGAAAAGAAGCGGGGTGGCGGCCCCTTTGGCAATATGTACAAGCTCCTGGGCCAGCCGGGCCATAAAGTAGAAATTGAGACTTCCCAGAAGCGCCCCGATCCCGAAACCCACAATCCACGGAACAGGAAAAAAAATGATGAAAACAAAAAGGCCCAGAATGGAGAGATAAAACTGATTGCGCACCAGAAAACGCACCTTGGGCAGAACAAAGCCCCTTTTATACAGAAAGTTTTCAACCAGAGTGTTCATCTTCGCCCTTTTCCTTTTTGTCCTCGGACTCCTGTATCTTTTTCACCTCCATATACATGTTCTTGAATCCGGCTGCAATCCCAAAAATGAGGAAGGCAAGCAGAAGCCACGGCTCTGTGCCCAGCCACTTGTCCAGGAAATAACCTATCAGCAACCCGACAAAAGTACAGGTGACCAGGTGAATGCCCAAAAGAGAGGCCTTCCAGTATTCGCCCCCCCAGCGGGATTTGTCATTGGACCTGAAAATCATATCTCCTGCACCCGGAAGAAAAAAGATGGGTGAACGTGCTTTCGTTCACAATGGAAGCCTTCTATCACACAGCTATATTAAACGTCAATGCAATATTTGAAACCGGGTTTTTAATCTGGCGATTTTTTTGCTGCGGACCTGTGCGCTTGCCCCCCGGAAAAAGCCGTCTTGCAAAATCAACCTTCCATGAATATAGTTGAAATCTTTAGCATCCGGCTTTACCTGCCGGACACAATTTTCTTTTCAGAGGAATAAATGACCAGAAAATTTCAGGTGCCCGCATCCAGGCTGAGCATCAAACTTTCCCCGTCCAGGATCGGATTCAGTCATACCGGAAGGGCCGCTGCCCGCCGAGATAAAAAACATGTTTTTCAGCAAAGGGCCTTTGATGCCCTGGAGCTGACCCTGGCCATCAAGCGCTCAGGCTACAACGCCTATCTTTCCGGAGAAAAAGGCCTGGGCCGCAACCGTTTTATACTGGACTTTCTCCGTCCCAGGGCAGGGAAAATGCCTGCTCCAGGGGACCTGGTATACGTCAACAATCTCCAGGATCCCGATCAGCCCCTGGCCATCACCCTGCCTCCCGGAAGCGCCAGGGATCTTCGCCGGGAAATGCAGGCGGCAATAAAAAAGATCCGGGAATCCATTCCTGCCGGATTTGAACAGGATTTCTACATCCGAAAGCACGGCGACCTCATCAAGGAATATAATGAAACCCGGGAAAATCTGCTTTCCCGCATGGAACACAAGGCCCACAAAAGCGGCTTCAGCCTGAGTGTCGACGAAAACGGCTCTTTGACCCTTTATCCCTTAGTGGAAGGCAGGGCCATGGACCCGGAAGAGTTTGAGAAGCTGGAATCAGAGGTGAGAAAGGACCTCATGCAGCAGAGCAACCGCATCATGGAAGCTCTGCTCGGGCTTTCCAGGCAGATAAGCAGAAAAGAACAGGACCTCAAGGATAACGAGCGCAGGCTGGACCGTGAAGTGGCTGGAGGCAGAATAGACACCTGCCTGAAAAAAATCCGCCAGAAATTCCCGGACAACCAGAAACTCATGGATTACTTAGAAAGTCTGAAGCAGGACCTGCTGGACAATATCGATCAGTTTAAACCCAGGGACCAGTCCTCGGAAAGCTCCCAGGAGGTGCAGGTGGGAGGCCCGGATGCCTGCCTGTCCCGTTACGGCGTCAACATATTCGTGGAACACTGCCGCAACGGGGGCGCCCCGGTTCTGGTGGAGGACAATCCCAACTATTTCAACCTGCTGGGCTGTATAGAGCGTGAGACCGAGATGGGCGCCTACTATACCGACTTCACCCTGATCAAGCCCGGCAGCCTGCACAAGGCCAACGGCGGATTCCTGATAATCCGGGCCGAGGACATTCTCGCCCAGCCCCAGGCCTGGGAAGGCCTTTTGCGCTGCCTGCGCTCCGGCAGGGCTGAAATAGAGGACCCGGCTGATCAGTACGAAATGGTACGCACCCGGACCATCCGGCCGGAACCCATTGACCTGGACATCAAGATAATTCTTCTGGGATCGGATGAACTGTATGAAATTCTGTTAGAAGCAGATGAAAGGTTCGGCAAGCTTTTCAAGGTCAAGGCCCATCTCAGGGAAAGCATTCCCCGCACTGAAGAATCCATCCGAAACCAGAGCATGGACCTGGCGGAAATAGCCGTGAGCAACTCTCTTATGCCCTTTGACCGGGAGGCGGTGGCCGCCCTGGTGGATCAGTCCTCGCGCATTGCAGGGGATCAGCAGAAGCTGTCCCTCAAGTATTCGCATCTTGCCGACCTCATGGTGGAGGCGGACGCTTATGCCCGTATGCATGGCGCTGACAGGGTGAACGCAGACTCGGTATGCCAGGCCCTCAAGTCGCGCAAGTATCGCCTGAGCCTCTACGAAGACGAATTCATGTCCGAATACGAGCGCGAAGCCATAAAAGTGCAGACCCAGGGCAGCGCAGTGGGCAGGGCCAACGGCTTGTCCATAAGCATGTACGGAGATTATATCCTGGCCCTGCCTCATCAGATATCCTGCACCACAGGGGTAGGGCACGGCGGCATAATGGACCTGGAACGCGAGGCCGAACTGGGCGGTCCCATTCACACCAAGGGTATGATGATCATCAAGGGCTACCTGCAGAACCTTTTCGCCCAGGAAAAGCCCCTGGTACTTTCCGGGAGCCTGTGCTTCGAGCAGAACTACGCCCAGATAGACGGAGACTCGGCCTCCGGGGCGGAACTGGCCGCCCTGCTCTCAGCCCTGTCCAACATACCCATCAACCTGTCATACGCTTTTACCGGGGCCATCAGCCAGTCCGGGGCCGTCATGGCGGTGGGCGAGGTCACCCGCAAGATCGAGGGGTATTTCGAGCTTTGCAGGCGAAAGGGCCTTACCGGCGGGCAGGGGGTGATCATCCCCAGGGACAACCTGACCCATCTGATGCTCAGCAGGGAAGTCATTCAGGCGGTAAAGGACAATATGTTCCAGGTATACGCAGTCACCTGCATAGAAGAAGCCATGGAAATCCTCACCGGGACCAGGGCCAGGAAAAAACTGGCCGACGGAAAATACTCCCCCGGTTCCATATACCGCCTGGCTGACGAACGCCTGCAGCACCTGGCCCACCTGGCCGACAAGCAGGTGCCGGGGAAGAGGAAGAAGAAATAGGCGCTTAGCACAAATTTCAAACAAACATGTTGGTAACTTTATCTGACATCCTGCCCTTCTGGATTACGAGCACGGTGTGAACTCCCCTCTTTGGCCTGGGAAGGGCCGGGGAAGGAAGGGAGCTGATTATCGAACCACCCCCAGCCCCTCCTTAACCAAGGAGGGGAGCAGATTGAGGCACGGCAACACTCTGTCGCATGCTTCTGTCAAGCACTCCATCTGGATCGTGATTAAACTTCCACCACCAAAGTAAATCCAGGCCACGGTGTAGCTCCCCTCCTTAGCCAAGGAGGGGAGCAGATCGAGGCACGGCAACACTCTGTCGCATGCTTCTGTCAAACACTCCATCTGGATCGTGATTAAACTTCCACCACCCAAGTAAATCCAAGCCACGGTCTAGCTCCCCTCCTTAGCCAAGGAGGGGCCGGGGGTGGTTGTATGAAATCCCTTCCTTATAAACATTCCAGAAGCCCACCACCCAAGTAAATC
>NZ_QYZY01000043.1:0-1389 GCF_003838035.1 Desulfonatronospira sp. MSAO_Bac3
CAGCACGTTATCTGGGAGCACACTGCTCCGTGTCCGGAGGGCTTTACCGGGCTGTAGAACGTATAGAGGGGCTTTCTGGTACAGCCCTGCAGATATTCACCCGCAACCAGCGGCAGTGGAAGGCCTCGCCCGTCAAGGAGCAGGAGGCTGAACAGTTCAGACAGGCCCTGAAGCAGTGGGGTGATTATCCTGTTTTGTCCCACGACAGCTACCTAATAAATCTGGCTTCTCCGGACAGGGAAATCCTTAAAAAGTCGGTGCAGGCATTTGCCGGCGAACTTAAACGTTGTGCCCTGCTGGGCATTCCCGGGCTGGTAACACACCCCGGGGCGCACAAGGGACAGGGCCTGGACAAGGGGCTGCAGGCATATGTCCTGGCCCTGGATGAGGCCCTGGACCTGGCCCTGCAGCAATGTCCGGAAAGTGCAGATGTTCAGGTTCTCCTGGAAACCACCTCCGGGCAGGGTACAGTCCTTGGTAGTACCTTCCAGGAGCTTGATTTCATTATCAGCACCAGCAAAAACTCCGACAGGCTGGGCGTCTGCTTCGACACCTGCCACGTGTTTGCGGCTGGTTATGATATGCGCACCCGGGAAAGCTACAATGCCACCATGCAGAACCTGGACAGTACTGTGGGGCTGCAGCGGGTCCAGGCTGTTCACCTGAATGACAGCAGTTATGGGCTGGGCAGCCGGGGAGACCGCCACGAGCATATCGGCAAAGGTGAAATGGGGCTGGAGCCATTCAGGCTGGTCCTTAACGATCCCCGGTTCTATGATGTACCCATGGTCATAGAAACCCCCAAGGACAAGGCCGGAAAATGGGACCTGGCAAACTTGAACCTCCTGCGGGGACTGGTTAGATAAGGTTTACTCGTGTTTTTAAAGCTTTCATAAATAAACGCAAATAGTAATGATTATCTATTGACAAAAAGCTCTGAAAAAAATATGCATATACAAGAGTCTGGCATTTGACATGCATCTGAAAAAATCATTTTTACACGCGCTCAGTACGTGTACAAATGACAAAATCCTGAGTTCAGGCTGCCCTCTCTGTGGCGAGCCATTTAGTGCTGGACAAAACCAAACCTTAGAGAATCTGAATAAGAAAGTGGATATTTGAACGAACCCCCGGCCTTAAGATGTATGAAAGAAAAGCGTTGGTGAGCAGATAAGACCGTGATGTACGTAGAAAAATGAAAATTTCAAGTTAAAGCAACATGTCGAAATGATTGAATTATATACAAACATAGTTATTTATGCTGGATTATAAACCATAAAAACGAAAAAGGAGAAACATCATGGCAGACAATCAGGGAAAACCCACAACCAATGATGCCGGAATGCCGGTATCCAGCGATGAGTTTTCATTGACCGTAGGCCCGGACGG
>NZ_QYZY01000001.1:0-4066 GCF_003838035.1 Desulfonatronospira sp. MSAO_Bac3
ATAGATAAGACTTTCTGATCGGTATCCAGTATGTCCCTGGCCACGGCCATACCCAGGCCGGCGGAAATAGAAGTGCTGGAGTGCCCCACGGCAAAATGATCAAAACTGCTTTCCACGGGTCTTGGAAAGCCGCTGATCCCCCCCCGGGCGCGAAGCGTATGGAAGCTGTCCCGCCTGCCAGTGAGAATTTTGTATGCGTAAGCCTGGTGCCCCACATCCCAGATAATCCTGTCCCTTGAAGGATTAAAGACCTTTAAAAGGGCCAGAGTCAACTCCACCGTGCCCAGCGAGGGTGCCAGATGCCCACCATTGGTGGAGACGACGTTTATGATAAGCTCTCTGACTTCCTGGGCCAGCCTGCTTAGTTGTGTCAGGGAAAGCCCCCGGATATCTTCAGGTGAGGCCAGCTCCGCCAGTATGGATTCTTCTTTAGGGGTCATATCTGTTACTTGATGTGCGGATGTTTAAAGGCCGGATACGTCCCAGATTCAAGACGTATCCGGCCTTGTTATTTGCAGCCTTTTCTAAGCGCCCGTTTTCTGTGATACTTGAGCCATGGCCTGCTCCTGTTCTTCATAAGTGGCAAAACCCGCCTGGTGCAAAGCATCGTCAATAGTCACCTGCCAGTCCCAGTTTGCATAGATTACCGGCTTGTGGAAGATATTGCGGAACTTGTACAGTTCCTGGCGGTAAAAGTCCTCCTTGCTGGATCCAAGATGCGAGTAGAGTTGTTCGTGCAGCCGTGCAGCCTCGCCCTCGTACCATTCAAGCTGGTCCTTATTAGAGGAGTATTTCTTGAGGATGTGCTCGTAGTTATTTTCTTTAAGCAGCTCATAGAGTCTCTCCAGATGCTGTGTCTGTAGCCAGGCCCCCATATCCCTCAGCTTGATGTTTTCCTTTTCAGTCTTGGCGAATTCTTCCTTGGTCTGGGCATATGTATCCGGAACAACAGATGCCGAAACGATTCCTGAAATGCACACCAGTCCACGGATAATCTTGCTGTTGGAGACTCCCTGCCCGCAGAAGCCAACCTTCTTGCCGTACTTCTGCCCGGTGAAGATGGTCACCAGTATGGCCCAGACCACTGCCGGATCCTCCTCGTCGTAAATGTGTCCCAGTCTGGAGTTGTCCCGGTCCGTACCCAGAACCAGCTGGGTCATATCGTTGGACCCGATGGAAAACCCATCAAATTCCTTTATGAATTCCTTGGCTATTATGGCATTGCTTGGGATCTCGGACATCTGGATAATTTTGAGACCGTCTTCACCTGAGCGCAGCTTGTGCACATCCGCCAGGTAGCGCTTCATGCTCCTGGCTTCTTCAAAGGTGCGCACAAATGGAAGCATCAATTGAAGATTGCTGCCTCCGAAAGCTCCCCTGGCCAGCTTGAAGGCCTCCAGTTCCCAGTCGTGGATATCTCTGGACACTCCGCGGTAGCCCAGCATGGGATTATCTTCGTAGTGCTCGAAAAGCATGCCGCCCATGAGGTTGCGGTACTCGTTGGTCTTGTAGTCCGTGGTCCGGTATACAATGTCTCTGCCGTAAAAAGCCATGGCAAACAGGGCCAGTCCCTGAGACAGGGTCTGAACATAAAGCTCTTTTCCGGTTCTAAAGCCACGACTTGTAATGTGGTCATGGATATTCTGCGACAGGTCGCGCACTGTATCCATTTCGTTTTTAAGGCCCACCTTCTGAGCCACATCAGTTCTAAGGTCCTGGATATTCTTCAGGTGTTCCTGGACAATGGGGTCGCGCTTTACCCGTTTTTCAATACGGCTTATATCCTCTTCCAGCTCTTCTCTTTTCTGCACCGTTTCCGGGTCATCCCCGGCAAGAAGCATAAGCTGGTCTGCATACCCCATAATAATGGCGATATGCTCTTTTAAATCCAGAGACGTCTTAAGCACTTCCAGCCTCTTGGTGGCCAGATCAATATGCTCGTCCAGCTTTTTGTCCAGCTCCCGGAGCTGCCGGTGCATGGCCAAAACCTCATCCGTGCCTTTAGCCCCTTTCTGATCAGTCATCTGACTCATGCGCTCTTCAAGGCCGGATATAATTCCCACATACCTTCTAAGGTTAAGATCCAGGCTCACCAGTCCAGCGGTCAACTGGTCCCGGACAACCTTGGTAAGTTCGTTTTCCATCTCCCTGAACTTCTTGTTCACCACCGAGTCCAGGTAGCCCTTGTCATAGGCGTCCAAAGCCTGGGGGTGCACCCCGATATTGGCCAGCATGAATTCCGCCCGCAGAAGCCCCACCTCAAAGTCAGGCATGCGGCGCAGTCTGGACAGGAACAGGGCCTGACCCACATCGGCAAGAATAAGGCCTACCTTGGTCTTTGTGGCCGGCAGCTTGCCCACGTCTATCTCGCCGCCCACCTCTTCCAGAGGAACCAGACCGCGGTAGACAAGCCCCCTTGAGCCGTCTACGGTCACCTCCTGGCCGTCCAGGGCCCGCAGGGCCTCCAGCCTCTTGATGCCGATGATGGCCGGAATCCCCAGCTCCCTGGAGGTAATGGCTGCGTGGCTTGTATCTCCACCGGCATCAGCCAGAATCCCTGATGCAACGCGCATCCCGGGGACCATGTCCGGATCAGTGCGTTCCGCGGCCAGGATATCGCCCTTGTTGATCTTGTTCAGCTCCAGAGCGGAGCGCAGAAACTTGACAGTACCCTGTCCAGCCCCCCTGGAAGCGCCGTTGCCTTCGAGTATTATCTCTGCATTGGCAATGGCATTTTTATTCGCCTCCATACGCCGCATAAAGATGGTATCCGGGTGCTTTTCCAGCTCTTCGTTCCATCTGGTTTCCGGTCTGGCCTGAACAAACCACAGACGATCCCAGGCATCTATGCAGAACTCGGTGTCCATGATCATGCCCTCATAGGCCTTGCTGATGGCCCGCACCCCTTTGGCCACTATTTCGGCCTGGGCCAGGGACAGGGACCAGCGGGTGACCAGGTCTTCAGGGACCTTCTGCACCACGGTCCCTACTCCGGTCTCATCGTAAACTATCTTTTTATCCTTAAAGCCCATCTGCCGGATGACCACTTCCTCCCCGTCATCGCGCTGAAACACGTAAAATTTGTCCGGAGTGACCATACCGCTTACCACCGCTTCCCCCAGACCGTAGCTGGCATCAATGGATACCAGGTCCTTGCGGTCTGTTCCCTGGCAGCCGGTGGCGGTGTCTGCGCTGAAGGCTGTACCGGAAATGACGGGATTGATCATGCGCATGATACAAACGGACAGGGAAGTGTTTTCTATGGACCACTCTTCCTTGGCCTTGGAGGCTATGGAATCATCTCCGGTGGATTCAGCTTTGGCCACTGCATCCAGAATGGCCTCTCTGCGATAGGTCATGCTGCGTAGATTGTAAGCAGAGGCGCAGTCCCAATGATATGCCTCCACTGCGCTGCTTTCGCTGACGATATTCAAGTAGGTATCCTGCAGTCCGGCAAAGGCCTTTTTGCGGCTGTCCTCTCCGGCAGCAGAAGACCGGACAGCTACAGGCACGTTATCCTGTCCCACTTCCTTGCAGATACCTCTATAGGCCTGTCTTACCGCTTCTTCTACATCCTTGGGCAGGTCCACGCTCAATATGGCTGTCTGTACCAGGACAGACCTCTTGCGCAGCTGGTCTATGCCTTCTGGTGATACTGCAAAGCCTTCCACCACGTTGTTTATGAAGGTACGCAGCCTGATAAAAGTGCTGTCTTTCTTTTGCGGGGTTCTTTTGACCTGGACGGCAAGCTTGCGAACCAGTTTTTTCAAAAAATCCGGATCATCGTTGATGGCCTGGCCCTTCCAGTCAATAACGTCGTACTCCTTGTCCACCGAAGCCCTGATGGCCGCAGCGTTGACCTTGGTCTCATCCAGGAGCTTGTGAAAGGCGGTGGCAGATATGGCCCTGAACTGTGGAGCCCGAATGTTTTCAATGGTGTTGATTATGGCGGTATTAAAGTTCTTTCCGCCCACAAGAAGTTCGGCCTCAACACCCATCTCCATGATTTCGCTGGCCTTCAGGACCAGTTTGGATTTGAGGGAATCAAACCTGCTCTTCTGCTTGG
>NZ_QYZY01000044.1:0-2429 GCF_003838035.1 Desulfonatronospira sp. MSAO_Bac3
GGATTAAAACCATCTGGCTGCAAAGTAAGTGAAAAAAATATGCCAGTCAACTGCGCCTTGGGCCAGGAAGCTTCCTGCCTTGCAATCCCGGCCATTTGAACTTAAAAAGACCTTTATGCAAAAAATAATATTAACCACCACTGCCGTCCTTCTGGGCTTCGTAATGATTCTAGCCGGCTCGCCTGCCATGGGTGCAGACAGGCATGTGCACCATGAGCTGGAGATAACTCTTGTGCCGCAGGAGCAAAAACTCGAAGGCAGGGCCCGGGTGAGTCTGCCTGAAGCTGAAAGAAAGCAGCGGCTGCACCTGAGTCCTCAGGCCCGGGTGGCAAGTGTGCGCCTCAACGGACAAAAGCTGGAGCACAGTTTCAGCCGGAGTGTACTTGAAGTTGAGCTTCCCCGGGAGGCTGCAGGTTCCAGGGCGACCCTGCAGATCGACTACGAAGCCGAGTTTGATGATGAGACGCCCGGCCCTGCCATGCATACCGAGGACCCAACTTACGGGGTAGCAGGAGCAATTACTAAGGAGGGAACCTTTCTGTCCGGGGGAAGCGGCTGGTATCCCGATCCCCGGCAGGGACCGGCCACCTGGGATTTGCAGGTCCAGGCCTCTGCTGGATACCTGGCCGTAACCGCCGGCAGGCTCAAGGAACATACCACAGGGGAGGATTACAGCCTGTCAAAATGGCAGGTGGACGTGCCCCTGCCCAGCCTGACAGTATCCGCCGGGCCTTATGAAGTAAAAACAGACGACTCCGGTGATGTCCCGGTGAGTACCTATTTTTACCCTGAAAGCCAGGATCTGGCTCGCGACTATCTACAGGCGGCCCGCAGTCATCTGGATTTTTTTCAGGCCATTCTGGGACCATACCCCTTTGAAAAGTTTGCAGTGGTGGAAAATTTCTTTCCCACCGGATACGGCCTGCCCTCATGGACACTGCTGGGCAGCCGGGTGATCCGCCTGCCATTTATCCTGGAAACCAGCCTGCCCCACGAGATCGCCCATTCCTGGTGGGGCAACGGAGTCCGGGTGGATTACAGCCAGGGCAACTGGTCCGAGGCCGTGACTACATATGTGGCCGACTACCTGCTTCTGGAGCGCGAATCCGAAGAAGAGGCCCAGCAGTACCGCGAAAGGCTCGTGCGTGGCTTTTCTTCCCTGGTCAGCCAGGACAACGACTTTCCCCTGGAAGAGTTCACGCGCCGCGACAGCCGCGAAAGCCAGGCCATAGGCTACGGCAAGGGGGCCATGGTCTTTCACATGCTGCGCTCAGAGGTGGGGGAACAGGAGTTCTGGGAGGGACTAAGGCGCATGGTCCGGGAATACATGTTTGAATCCGCCGGGTGGAGTGATTTTGCAAGGGTTTTCTCTGAGGTGGCAGACAAGGACTTAAAGCCTTTTTTTGAGCAGTGGGTGCAAAGATCCGGTGCCCCTTTTATTTCCCTGGACGACGTGGATGTCTCCGGGTTGCCCGGCAGGTGGACCATCAGCGGGACCATCAGGCAGGAAGAGCCGGTTTTTGACCTGCGTTTGCCCGTGCATATCGAGACCCCCACGCGCCGGCTCGTGCATAAGCTGCACCTGGACGGCAGGGAAACTACCTTTGAGTTCCAGGCCCGGTCCAGGCCTTCAAAGTTCATGGTTGACCCTTACTCCGACGTGTTTCGCCGCCTGCACCCGGAAGAAATGCCCGCCACCGTGGAAAGGATACGTGGCTCCAGAGATCTGAAGGCCGTAGCCGCACAAGGTATGTCTGAACAGGAGCTGGAAGCGGCCCGGATGCTTTTGCAGACTCTGAACCGCCAGGACGTATCCGTCATTAGTGAAGACGAGGCAGGGGATAAGGACCTGCTGGGCAGGGATGTACTTTTTCTGGGCATGCCTGAAAAAGAATTGGCCCGGGAGAATTTTGAGCAGGCAGGCAAGGCCTCCATGCAGCAGGGCAGGTCCTTTTTTGAGCAGAAGTCCCTGGACGACCCGGAAAACGCCCTGTTCATGGCTGTGAACCCAGGCCAAGACCCGGAAACAGTCTGGGCGTATTTTATGTTTGGTTCAGAAGAAGCAGCCCGGGATGCTGTCCGCAGGATCGGGCATTACGGCTCTGATAGTTATCTTCTTTTCCGGGATGGTGAAAACCGGGCCAGGGGCACCTGGGAGAAGATGGATCTGCCCCTGCAGTATGATTTTGAATAAAACACAACACAGGAGTCCAGTATGAGCTGCAGCTTATCCAGTCAGCAGATTGAAGGCGTGACAGCCTTTCACGGCCACTGGTGCCCGGGACTGGCCATAGGCATCCGGGCCGGAGAGTGGGCCTTGCAGGAGATGGGCAGGTCCGGGGACGAGGAGATAGTGGCCGTGGTGGAGACGGATATGTGCGGGGTGGATGCCATCCAGTACCTGACCGGATGCACCTTCGGCAAAGGCA
>NZ_QYZY01000002.1:0-1902 GCF_003838035.1 Desulfonatronospira sp. MSAO_Bac3
ACGCTTACTAGCGTGGTTCTTGTTTTTTATGACAGGGTTTAAGGAGTATGTCACTATTCCTCCGGCTTTTTTTCCGCCTCCCTCAGGCGGATGCCCAGCTCTCTGAGCTGACGGTTGGATACTGCTGCCGGGGCCTCGGTCATAAGACAGGAAGCCTTCTGGGTCTTGGGAAAGGCGATTACGTCCCGAATGGAAGAGCACCCGGCCATGAGCATCACTAAGCGGTCCAGACCGAAAGCGATCCCCCCATGCGGCGGAGCCCCGTAATCCAGGGCCTGCAAAAGAAACCCGAACTTGTTCCTGGACTCCTCCAGGTCCATGCCCAGGGCCTTGAACATTCTCTCCTGGTCCTCCCGGGTATGCAGGCGGATGGATCCTCCCCCCACCTCCTGGCCGTTTATGACCATGTCGTAAGCCCGGGCCAGGGCCTGTCCCGGCTCTTTTTCCAGAAGATCCATGTGTCCGTCCTTGGGCGAGGTGAAAGGGTGATGCCTGGCCATCCATCTCTTTTCCTCCCCGTCCCATTCCAGGAGGGGAAAATCCATGATCCAGATGGGTGCAAAGGTATCTCTGGGAATGAGCCCGAATCTTTCACCCAGCTTCAAACGCAGATAGCCCAGGGAGTTGTTCACCACCTCCGGGGACGCAGCCTGAAAGAAAACAATATCCCCGGCCTCCAGTCCCAGGGCCTCTGTCAGCCCGCTGCACTCCTCCCGGCTCAAAAACTTGGCAATGGGGGACTGCCATTCGTCCTCCTTTATCTTGATCCAGGCCAGCCCCTTGGCCCCGTAAATACCTACAAAATCAGTATACTCGTCGATTTCCCTGCGGCTTAGCTCTGCTCCTCCGGGCACGCGCAGGGCCTTGACCAGCTCAGCCCTGGCAAACAGGTTGAAACCTGAGCCGCGCACCACGTCAGTAACATCCTTGAGAGTCAAATCAAAGCGCACGTCCGGACGGTCCAGACCATAGTCAGCAATGGCCCGGGAATAGTCAAGCCTCTGAAAGGGGGTCTCAAGCTCCACGTCCAGGACTTCCTTGAACAGCCGGGCAATCATGTTTTCCGATTCAGACATGACCCCTTCTTCTTCCACAAAGGACATCTCCATGTCCACCTGGGTGAACTCCGGCTGGCGATCCGCCCGCAGATCCTCGTCCCGGAAACACTTTACCACCTGGTAGTAGCGGTCCATGCCCGCGCACATGAGCAGCTGCTTAAATAGCTGGGGTGACTGGGGCAAGGCATAGAAATGCCCCTGACTCAAGCGGCTGGGAACCAGGAAGTCCCTGGCTCCCTCCGGGGTGCTCCTGGTCAGAACCGGGGTTTCCACTTCGGTGAAGCCTGAACTGTGCAGAAAATTTCTAATCTCATGCACCACCTGGCTGCGAAGTCGCAGATTTCCGGCCACCGCCGGCCGCCTCAGATCCAGATAACGATGCTTGAGCCGCAGGTTCTCTGCCGCCTCAGCCCTGTCTTCTATGAGGAAAGGAGGAGTTCTGGAGCGGTTCAACAGCTTGAATTCCCTGACCGCGACTTCAATATCGCCGGTGTACAGGTTGGGATTGATCATATCCTCCGGCCTTCTGCGCACCACCCCCTTTACAGCCAGGACATACTCGCTGCGCAGGGCGTGAGCGTCTTCCAGAGCCTGCGCACTTACATCCGGGGTGAAAACAACCTGGGTCAGACCGTCCCTGTCCCTTAAGTCGATAAAAATAAGTCCGCCATGATCCCGGCGGTACTGTACCCAGCCCATGAGGCACACTTCCCTGTCGTCATGTTCCAGGGTCAGATCGTTGCATCCATGAGATCTCACCCACCATCCCAGGGGCTGGGTCTCGAGCTTGCTTCTGGCTTCATCCATTGTGTTTTGTGCCTGTATGGAGTTGAGGTTTGTACTG
>NZ_QYZY01000045.1:0-1319 GCF_003838035.1 Desulfonatronospira sp. MSAO_Bac3
GTAACCATTCAGGGGGCAGATACCGGCCAGGGGACAGTCCCCGCGACACTTTTACTGCACAACTGAAAAGTACAGACGCAAAATTTTGTGAAGCATCATAATCATCACTTAGCGGGGACAGTCCCCTGGCCTTGTGCCATCAGCCACCACCGAGGTCCCCCTGAATGGTTACGATTAGACTATGCGCACGGCGTAAACTCCCCTCCCATGGAAGAAAGTATGGCGGTATGGGGGTATCCATGTGTGGGTGTAAAGATGTTTTGACTCCCATACTCCCATACGCCCTTACTCCCATACTTCTTAAGGCCGGGGGTGGTTATAACCGACCTTTTCATTATCTCTCCCCTCCTTAGCCAAGGAGGGGCCGGGGGTGGTTGTATGAGCTCCCTTCCTTTTTCAAATGATGCCCCGAATGGGCCTCTTTTTCTGTGCAGGATCGCCGGAAAAAACCCAGTACTTTTTGCAGACGCATCAGACTTGACTGGAGAAATAAAAACATTCAGATTTATTAGACCAGAACCTTGACAAGTATACAAAAAAGGAGAAGCTTATGGATGTTATTGAGGCCATTATGAACCGGAGAAGTATTCGCAAATATAAAGACAAGCCGGTCACTGATGAACAGATAAAAACCATCCTTGAAGCTGCCATGGTGGCCCCCAGCGCAGGCAATGCTCAACCCTGGCACTTTATTATCTGCCGGGACAAGGAAACCCAGTCCAAAGTCAAGGAAATCAACCCCTATGCTGCAATGGCTGATAAAGCCCCGCTGGGCATTCTTGTCTGTGCTGATTTGAGTCTGGAAAAATTCCCCGGGTACTGGGTCCAGGACTGTTCAGCGGCCACCCAGAATATTCTTTTGGCTGCTCACAGCCTTGGGCTTGGTTCAGTATGGACAGGGATTCATCCTATCAAGGAAAGAGAGGAGGGTTTCCAGAAACTGTTCAATCTTCCAGACCAGGTAATTCCCCTGGCCTATGTCGTCATCGGGTACCCCGACCAGGACCACAAGACACCCAGCAGATACAAACCTGAAAGAATACACTACGACAAGTGGTGATTTTTCCAGCACAAGCGTACCATACCCGGCTAAAAAAGCTGAGTGCAATGGGACTTGTCCCTGCAAACGTAACCATTAACGGCCCTGGGGACAGTCCCCGCGACACCTTTCCTGCAGAATACAAAAAGTTCAGACGCTAAATTTTGCCAAGCTGCATAATCATTACTTAGTGGGGGACAGTCCCCAGGGCCTTGTGCCGGGAACTACCACCGAGGACTCCCATGAATGCCTTCATTTACCTGAGTCTTTTCATGTGCAC